>JALZHC010000398.1 GCA_030914105.1 Acidobacteriota bacterium | reverse complement strand
ACTCACACCCGCTCGCTACCGCTCGCGGTACTGTTCAGGCGTGCCCCCTCCGCAGTAAGCGTTTCACCGACGCTTCCGGCCCGCGGCCTTCTGCCTCGCTTTGAAGCTTCGCTCCCCGCCCGACTCGCCGAGCTTCGTGCCGGTCGGGACGGCGGCGGGGATTGAAGGCGAGTTGTCGCGCGGAGCTTCGCCGCGGCTTCCGGTCGTCTGCGAAGAGTCGTCCGCGTAGAACTTGCTTGCCGACTTGCGGCGGCCACGCGTCGCGGGCGTCTGCTCTTTGGCTTCGAGCGTCTTGTCTTTTGCGCTCCGCTCATCGCCCATCTGCTGCCCACGCCGGCGCTCCGGCACCCCCGCCTTGCTCTGCGCCTTCTTGCTGCTTGCCATTCTTTCCCCCTTAAATCGAACGATGAACCGGAAGGTTTTGGGTTCCAGGTTCTGGGTGCCGGTGAGTGAGCAAGCCAGAACCTAGCACCTAAAACCTAAAACCCCTTCTTAGCTCGTCGTTCAGCCTTCCGACTTCCGCCTCCCGATTGACCACTTGAGCGCGGGCGGCGTCAGAAGCGTCGTGACGACGACCATGATGACGACCGCGCCGAAGGTCGCAGCGCCCACGACGGCCCGGCCTCCGGGCAGCGCGAGCGTCGCGCCCACGCCGACGAAGATGAGGCTCACCTCGCCGCGCGGCATCATCCCCACCCCGACCGCGAGGCGGTTCACCCCGCGCCCGACTCCGAGCGCGCACGCCTGCTTGCCCAGAACCGCCGCCGCCGTCAGCACCAGCGCGAACCCGACCGCTTCCAGGCGCGCAAACTCTCTCAGGTCGACCTTCATGCCCATCAGCACGAAGAAGATCGGCACGAGCAGCGCGCCGACGGGCGCGAGCAGCTCGGCAAGCGTGCGCTCGCCGCGGCGCGTGAACGACTCGAAGTGAACCTCTTCGAGCACAAGCCCTGCGGCGAACGCGCCGATGATGGGCGCAAGGCCCACGAGTGACGAAGCCCACGCCAACAGAAAGCAGAAGGCGACCGCCGACGCGACCAGCACGCCGCGCACCTCGAAGCGCCCCGCGCCGCGGAACAGCGGCGGCACGACGTAGTGGCCCGCGACGAGCGCGGCGGCCAGAAACGCGACCGCCTTCAAAGCGATGATTCCTACTTCGGCGAGCGCGAGCGTCTGTCCCGACGCCGCCGCGCGAATCGCGCCCGCGACGACCGAGAGGACAAGAAGCGACATCACGTCGTCAATCACCGCCGCGCCGAGAATGACGCTCGCCTCGTGCGTCTTCAGCCTGCCGAGGTCGCGCAGCACGCGCGCCGTAATCCCGACCGAGGTCGCGCACAGCGTCGCCGCGACGAAGATGTGCACGAGCGCGGGCGCGTCGCGCAGGAAGAGTGACGAAGCGCCGTAGCCCAGCGCGAAGGTCGCCAACACTCCGAGCGTCGAAACCAGAAGCGCCGACCACCCGACCGACATCATCTCGCGCACGTTCGATTCCAGCCCGACCTCGAACAGAAGGATGATGACGCCGATCTCGGCCAGCGCCGCGACGACCGCGTCCGCGCGCAAGCGTTCGACCCACGCGACGCCGAAGAGCGAAAGGCTGCCCAAGAGTATGCCGCCCGCAAGCTCGCCGAGCACCGCCGGCTGGCCGAGCCGCGCCAGCAGCTCGCCCCCTACTTTAGCGACGACGAGCATCACGGCAACCGACAGCAGCACGAACGGGTCGAGTCCCGGCGCGCCCGCACTCGCGCCCGCGCCGCCCGACGCCGCCGCGCGTGTCAGCGCGCAGCAGAAGAGCACGGACAGCGCGGCCAGCAAAAGAGTGTTCGTCGTCGGCGCGCGGCGCTGCATCAGTCTTCGTTCGGATTTCTGTGCGACGGAGTTTGCCCCGCGCCCGCGCAAAAATCAACCCGGCCTCAGAACAGGCGCAAGCTCTATTCAAGCTTGAGCGTGAAGGGCGGGCGCATGTCTCTGCGTTCAGACACGCGCCCGCCCTTCTTCGTTTAGACGAGCGCCTGAGTTGAGGCGAGCGCTCGGCTCCTCTTCCGAGCGGCTCAGTCGGTGCGCTTTGCGCGGGGCGGTGCCTGCGGCGGCTGCGCGTACTTCAGGAGGAACGTGAACGCCTGGAATTTGGAGACGTCCGAGCAGCCTTTGGGGTCGCAGATGAAGGTCGCGCCCCAGGGAACCGCGTAGGCATGGCAGACGATGCAGCTCGTGGGCTGCACGTAGGCTTCCATCGAGGTGTTCGCAAGGTCGCGGGTGTTGATGTAGGCCGGGTCAGCCGAGTCGGGATAGGAGTGGTGCGGGACGACATACTTCTGCGGCCCCGCCGCCCCCTTGACGTAAGGGTTCAGAGAACCGACCAGCTCGTAATACTGCCAGACCGTGCCGCCGAGCATTGACTGATACTGCCTGTTCACGGCCTGCACGTCGCCGGACATCGGCGTGAGCCGCGAGATGTCGTTCGGGGCGGTCGGCTTCGGGAGCGGCTGGTTCGGAAGAACCGGCGGCGGCTCCTTGCCGTAGTAGCCGCCGAAGTAGGGCGGCTTCGGTTTGCCGTTCGGGCCGGGGTTGAGCGAAGGGGCGAGCGGCGTGCCGCCGGGTCCCGGCAGCACGCCCGCGCTCACCTCGACGTTGTCCACCTGCTCGAAGGTCGCCCAGACCCAGGTCGCCCCCGTCTTCGGGGTCAGGCGGAGGATGTGCAGGCCGATGAGTCCGACCGTCACCTCGCGGCAAGTCTTCGCGGCGGGGTCGGCGACGTAGGCCGGGATGTGGTAGTAACGCTCCACGACATCCTTGCGCGGGTCGAGAATCCGCCACGCCGACTTCAGCTCGATGGAGCCTTGCCGGGCGTAGGGCGGGAGGTTCTGAATCCATGGCTCGTTGCCTTTGGGCGGGAAGAGGAAGGCCGGCTGCTTGCCCTGCTTCGTGTTGCGCACCGCCGTCTTCTGCACGCTCTGGTCGTAGTACTTGTTATCTACGAAGTACTGGAACTCGGAGCGGTCGAGGCGTATGTCGTAGCGCACGTAGTTGAGCGACTGGTCAACGACGGGGCCGCGCAGTTTCATCTTGGCGGACTGTGGGAACCCGGCCTGGTTCACGTCGCTCAGGACTCCCGGCTCGTCCTTCGCCGCCATGCTCAAGACCATCTCGCCGGGATGAAGTCCCGTGCAGTAGGCGGGGGGCGCGGGCGGCGGGGAATCCCAGGGGCCGGGCGTCTGCGCGTTCGGGAGGAAGAGCTCCGAAGGGCCTTTGAACGTGTCCCAGACGACGGGAAGCAACTGCCCGTCCGCGCCCTTGTCGCCGATCTTCTTCGTGGTGTCGGGCGCGCCGCGCCGGCCTGAGAGCGCGGGCCAGTTCAGCGCGATGAAGGACTGCCAGGCAAACTTATAGTAGTCGCCTTCGGTCTGGTCGGGGCTGCCCTCGTTGTCCGGCGCGAAAGGTATCTGCCAGGCGTCAGGAGGGATGGACGGGGCCGCAGGCGCCGCCTTCGTGGATGCCCCGCGGGTAGGTTCGGACGGTATCAGCCCGACGGCGGCCAGGCCGACGCAGACCGTCAACAGCGCAAAGGCTTTGAGCGAGTGCATAAGAGAACCTCCTTCCGTGATGAGCCGAACTTCCGTCCGCCGGGGCCGTCCCCGGTCGCGTGAAATGGCCCGCGCCTCCGTCTGTTCCGGCTTAGGTGGGGGCGGGCGGAAACTGCCTCTGGAGCGTCGGCCCGCTTACGGGCAGGGCGCGCCCGCGTCCATCCACTCCTTGAATTTAGCCACCCGATCCGCGGGCCAGGGGGCGCCGGGGGGCATCACCCCGTTAGAGACCGCGACGTAGATTTGCTTCGCCCAGTGCTGCACGCTCTCGCAGTCGGACAGGTCGAGCGCGTTTCCCGTCACGCCCTTCATGTGGTCTATGTCTATCTGCGTGAAGAACCCCTTGATGTCGTTCCAGGTCACGGGACTGTTGCTCATGGCTTCCTCCTAGAGTGGCCGTCTCGCGCGACTCGGCGGGCGGGCCGGGCGGCGCGGGCGCGGGAGCAGGAAACACTTCTCCCGCCGAACCGCGGGCGAGGTCTTCCGCCGATTCGTCGGTCGTCAGTTTGTCTTACGGGAGTCCGCGCTTCACGCCCGGCGGGCGGCGCGCTTCAGTTAGGGTTGAACCCTCCGGCCTTCCAGGCGGCGAAGTCTTTCCGGAATTTATCGATCCTGTCCTTGTCCCACGCAGGCCCACATTCATCGTCACCGGGGGGCATGCTTCCGGAGGCGACCGCGCCGTCAATGGCGTCGTAATTACTCTCCACGTCGCCCGCGTCCCAGAGGTCAATGCCGAGGTTATTCATGTGCTGGCGGTAGCAGTTGGTGAAATAGGGTTTGACGGTGGTGGAAAACGGCGGCCCCGCGCTCGACCCGCCGGAGGCGGGGTTGCCCGCTGATGCGTTGCTCATCCTTCATCCTCCTTCTGAAAGTGGTGTGGTTGCGAGGAGTGTTCAGAGCAGTATTACGCGCGCTCGAACGCCGACCTGTGGTTGACTGACATGAGTAAAGCCTGGCCGGCAAAGGGGCAAGCTACTGTAGAACGCGGGCATCTTATGCCTGCTCCCCGCGCGAGTCAATATCTATTTTCGACGCGCGGGGGCCGCGAGTTGGCCTCGTCGCGGAAGCCCCGCACGGCAGGGCGGAGACGCCGGAGAAATGCGTGGGC
>JALZHC010000397.1 GCA_030914105.1 Acidobacteriota bacterium | reverse complement strand
GCGCGCAGCATCCGACCAGATAAAGCAAGCGTTTGCTCATTCGTTCTTCCCTCCCTCTAGCTAGAAGTTTCACTATTTGTCTGACAAATGAACGTCTGCCCGGAGGCAGAACGAAGGGATAACGGCAACGCCCATGCCGCCGGGTATGGCCGTTGTCTCACAAAAACTTAGCGGGAGGCGGGGGCGTGAGTCCGCGCGCGGGCCGGAACGATACGATACAAGTTTGTGTACGGCATCGCGCCGGGGACAAGAGGGAAAGGTTTCAGGTTCTGGGTGCTGGGTTCTGGCGGGTTGCGCATAGCCAGCGCCTAACACCCAGAACCCAGAACCTAAAACCTAAAACCTTCGGCCTTCTTCAGTATCCGTACAGCTCCGTGATGGCACGGTACACGTCCTCGACTTGAGGGAGGATTGCGTCTTCGAGCTGCGGGGCGTAGGCGACGAAGGTGTCGAGCGCGGCGACGCGGCGAACGGGCGCGTCGAGGTATTCAAAAAGCTCTTCGGAGACGCGCGCGGCTATCTCGGCCCCGAAGCCGTGCGTGCGCGTGTCCTCGTGCGCGACGATAAGCTTGTTCGTCTTGCGGACGCTCGCGGCGACCGCCTCCCAGTCGTAGGGCGAGAGCGTGCGCAGGTCTATGACCTCTGCGTTGATGCCCTGCTGCTGCTCGGCGTTTTTGGCGGCGACGAGCGAGCGCTGGACGAGCGCGCCGTAGGTGACGATGGTTAAGTCAGTCCCCTCGCGCACCGTCTTGGCCTTGGCGAAGGGGATCAGAAAATCGTCGCCGGGGTAGGCCGACTTGTTGTAGGCCTGCCGATAGAGGTGCTTGTGTTCGAGGAAGAGCACGGGGTCGTCGCAGCGTATGGCCGTGCGTAGAAGTCCGTTGGCGTCGAGCGCGTTCGAGGGGTAGACGACCCGGAGGCCCGGAATGTGTGTGAAGATCGTGTCGCCCGACTGCGAGTGGTAGACCGCGCCGCCCTTGAGGTATCCGCCGACGGGGCAGCGGATGACGACGGGGCACTTCCACTCGTTGCCCGAACGCCAGCGCATGAGCGCCAGCTCGTTTCGGATTTGATGGTAGGCGGGCCAGATGTAGTCGAAGAATTGAATCTCGACGACGGGCTTCAGGCCGCGCGTCGCCATGCCGATTGCGCGCCCGACGATGTTGGCCTCGGCGAGCGGCGAGTTGAAGACGCGCGCCGCGCCGAACTTGCGTTGCAGGTTGGCCGTCACCTTGAAGACGCCGCCCTTGCCCTTCACCTTGTCCAGGTTCTGCTCGCGCGAGCAGTCGGCCACGTCCTCGCCGAAGACGACGACGGAAGGGTCGCGCGCCATCTCTTCATGAAGGCAGCGATTGATGAGGTCAACAACGGTGCCGGGGTTGCCGGAAGTTTGCGCGCCCTCTTCGGTGTCGAACTCTTTCGAGGTTGGATCAACGTCGGGCGAGTAGACGAACCGTTCGGCCGTCTCCGGCGCGGGCTGCCGGCCCTGAAGCGCCGCGTCCGAAGCCTCGTTCACCTCTCGGTCAACCTCGTCCTTGACCTGTTGCAACTCCTCCTGCGTGACCAGCCCTTCGTCAACCAGAAGCGCGCCGAAGCGCTTGATGGGGTCGCGCTCGGCGTCGGAGGTGCGCTCCTCGTCTGGCCGGTAGAGCTTCTCGTCGTCGGAGAGCGAGTGCGAGTAGGGGCGGATGACTTTGGCGTGGACGAGCGCGGGGCCTCGCCTCTGCCGGCAATACTCGACCGCGCGCCGCAACGCCTCAAGCGACTCGATGGGGTCTGTGCCGTCGCACTTCTCTAAGAGCAGGTCGGGGAAGCCCGCGACCAGACGCGACACGTCGCCGCCCGCGGTCTGCACCTCGACGGGCACGCTGATGGCGTAGCCGTTGTCTTCGACGAGGAAGACGACGGGCAGCTTCAGATTGCTCGCCGTGTTCAGAGCCTCCCAGAACTCGCCCTCGCTCGTCGTGCCGTCGCCCAGAGAGCAGTAGACGACCTCGTCGCCGCGGAAGCCCGCGACCTTCTCCTTGAGTTCGTCAACCAGAGAGGCGCGGTAGCTCGCCTCGGCGCACCCGACGGCCTGCAAGAGCTGCGTCCCCGTCGGCGACGACTGCGAGACGATGTTCAGTTTCTTGTGGCCCCAGTGCGAGGGCATCTGGCGACCATGCGAGTTCGGGTCGGCCTCCGCGGCGACCGCCGAGAGGAGCTGTTCGGTCGCGGTCATGCCGAGCTGGAGGCAGAGCGCGCGGTCGCGGTAATACGGGTAGAACCAATCGTAGCCCGCGCGCAGCGCCAGGCCCGCCGCGACGAGCACGGCCTCGTGGCCCGCGCCCGAAATCTGGAAGAAGATTCGGTTCTGCCCCTTGAGCTGAATCTCCTTGTCGTCAACTCGCCGCGACAGGTACATCGTGCGATAGATGCCCAACATCTCTTCGCGCCCCAAGCCGCGGTACTCGCGCGCCTTAATCTCGGTCGCCATGATTGCTAACTCTCCTAAGAAAAATCAGAGTCGAAGTCTATTTAATATCTCATTCCGGCCAACGCCGAAGTGATTAGCCACTCTGTCCAGAATGGTTGCGAACGTGCCGACGCGAAGAGATTCATGACGCGGAACTGTGACGTGGTGTTCACCGCCTTCGCTTGTAGTTAGCCGTAGGTGACTACCTGTCTGTCGAGTGACCTGGTAGCCGAGGGCCTTGAGCGCCCTGGCTAGATCGTCGCCCGAAACATCACGCGGCAACTTCATACGGCAAGCACTTCTTCTCTAACGAAGTGAAGCCGGATCAGTTGTGGAGACTTACCTTCGTCGAAGTGACAGCGTACCGCATCACGAATCATTTCTCGCAGCGCCTCTAAATCGTCAGCTTCAGTAATGATGTCTTCGCCGAGGGCGCGCGCCGTAAAGCCGCCCTCCGGTGCGTCTTCCACGAGAAAAATAAGTTCTTGCATGGCGTTTCTTAGTTTTCAGTCGTCAAACTCCGACTCGACGGCGAACCTGTAATCCTCGGCCATCGAGGGGTGGCCGTGCGCGTGCGCGACCTCCGCGCCTTTCTCGTAGGCGCGGCGCGCGGCCTCGCGCCTGCCGGTCTTCAAATAGGCCGCGGCCAACATGCCGTAGGCGTTGCCCTCGTCGTCGGCGCGCTGGAGGTATGCCGTCAGCGTCTCGATCACTTCGTCGAAGCGCCCGGCCTTCTCGTACTCCTTCGCCAGCCCGAACATGACCGCCGTGTTGTCGGGGTCGCTTTCGAGCATCGTCCGCAGGATGTCCAGTCTCGAAGAAGCCATAAGAAAGTGATGAGTGATAAGTGATGAGTGATGAGTTAAGTGCTTTTTCTTATCACTAATCACTCATCACTTATCACCTGTCCGCCGTTATTTACCGATAATCAGCTTGGCGATGGTCTGGAGCTGCATGTTCGAAGTGCCCTCGTAGATCGCGCCGATCTTGGAGTCGCGCCAGAGCTTCTCGACGGGGTAGTCCTTGACAAAGCCGTAGCCGCCGTAGAGTTCAATCGCCTTCGACGCGACACGCTCGGCGACGCGCGACGAGTAGAGCTTCGCCATCGCCGCCTCCTTGACGAAGGGGAGGCCGGCGTCCTTCAGGCGCGCGGCGTTATAGACCATCAGGCGCGCGGCCTCAAGCTCGGTCGCCATCTCGGCAAGCTGGAACTGCACGCCCTGAAACTGGTTGATGGCCTTCCCGAACTGCTCGCGCTCGGCGGTGTATGAGAGCGCGTGTTCAAGCGCGCCGCGGGCGAGGCCGATCATCTGCGCGCCGATGCCGATGCGACCCTCGTTCAAAGTCTCAATCGAGACCTTGTAGCCCTTGCCCGCCTCACCGAGCACGTTCTCTCTGGGAACCTTGCAGCCGTCGAGAATGATCTCGGTCGTCGAGGAGGCGCGGATGCCGAGCTTGTTCTCCTTCTTGCCGACCGAGAAGCCCTCGAAACCCTTCTCGACGACGAAGGCCGTGATGCCGCGGTAGCCGGCCTCAGGGTTCGCGTTGGCGAAGACGATGAAGATCTCCGCCTCGTTGCCGTTCGTGATCCAGAGCTTCTGCCCCGACAGCTCGTAGTGGTCGCCGCGGTCAACCGCGCGCGTCGCCATCGCGAAGGCGTCGGAACCAGACCCGGCTTCGGAGAGTGCGTAAGCGCCGACGGTGTCTGAGGCTAAGCGCGTCAGGTACTTCTTCTTCTGTTCGGGGCTGCCCCAGCGGATGAGCGCGTTGTTGACGAGCGTGTTCTGCACGTCCATCAGGACGCCGACCGAGGGGTCGACGCGCGAAAGCTCCTCGACGCCGATGATGGCGGTGAAAAAGCTCGCGCCCGCGCCGCCGTACTCTTCCGGCGTCTCGACGCCCATCAGGCCGAGGTCGAAGAGTTGTTTGATGATGTCGGGCGACATCTTCGCGTGCTCGTCCATCTCCTCGACGCGCGGGCGTATCTCGCCTTCGGCGAACTCGCGCACGCTCGCGCGGAACATCTGCTCGTCCTCAGAATAGGCGGTCAGCGGGCTACCCGTGAAAGCTTCGGTTGCTGCTTTACTCATGGCTTGAATCTCACAAAGGGGAATGAGTTGGTTATGTAACGCCGTAGCATCGCTCAGACGCGCGCCTTTGGTCAACTCGCCGGGGCGGCGTAAAGGATGAAGGCGGAGGGCGGAAGGATGAAGTGAAGGCTGAACGGCTTTCCTTCATCC
>JALZHC010000961.1 GCA_030914105.1 Acidobacteriota bacterium | reverse complement strand
GCGTGAGTCCCATGGCGTCGCGGTTGTTGTCGTGGGCGACGTAGTGGCCCCAGTAGATGAGCGGCGGGTAGTTCTCGCCGGGGTGCGCGAGGTGCCAGTTGTAGATGTCAACCATTCGGTCGCGCCCGTCAACCTCGACGACCGGCGTGATGAGCGTAATCAAATTCTCGCGGATGTTTCGGACGTACTGGCTCTCGTCCACGGCGAGGCGGTAGGCCAGCTCCATCAGCGCGGTGGGCGCGCCGGTCTCCGGCGAGTGGATGGTGCCTGTGATGTAGTAGACGGGCGTTGACTGCGCGACGAGGCGGTCGGCCTCCGCGTCGTCCAGATTGATTGTGCGCGGGTCTGCGAGGTGCGAGAGGCGCGCGTTGTTCTCTTCGAGCTGCGCCAGAAGTTTTTCGGAGGCGACGGCGATGGCGATCATCTCGCGCCCCTCCTCCGTCCTGCCGATAGAGTAGACCTTCACGCGCGGGCTGGCCTTCTCAAGCATCCGCATGTACTTGTAGACGTCCTCTGCGTAAGGGAGCTTGCCGGGCGCGCCGGCCACGTCGCCGAGGACGGCCTTCGGCGTCGGCACAGTCGTTGAAGCCGGCAGGTAGTCAACGAGCGGAGAGGCGAAGTAAGGCTCGGTCGTGTACTCGCGAATCTTGCGCGTGTACTCCTCGTCGATGGGCTGGTTCGGGTCGCGGCCCGGCTTGATCTGCGCGAAGGCGGGCGCTGACGCTGCGAGCACGACGAGGCAAAGCAGAAGGCGTCGGAGTGAAAGCTTCATGCGAACTCTTCCTCGCTGTCCTGGTAGGTTTCCCGGCTGGCGGGAGCGAAATGAGACGCTACATCAAACACGCGGCGCGGCCCGGTTGTCAACTGCCAGCGGGCGTCTTCCGTTTTCACTTGAGCATAACGTAAGAGACATTCAACGCAGAGGCGCAGAGGGCGCAGAGGGGACGCAGAGGGATTCAAAGCACAAGGCTCCGAAAGCTCAAGCCTCTGCTTAAACTCTGCGCCCTCTGCGCCTCTGCGTTGAACTTCCCGTTCCATCACGCTCAAGGCAAGATCATCCGCCGCCGGCTTGAATCTTTCGGTAGTGAGCTAAGAGTCGCCGTTTTTTGCTAAAATCGGCGCGGGCGAAGAGGCGTCTATGCGTATCCTTCTGGTCGAGGACGAGCCGAGCGCGGCGCGGATGCTGGCGAAGGGTTTGCGCGAGCAGTCGTGCGCGGTGGACGTGGCCGCGGACGGCGAGGCGGCGCTCTATCAGGCGAGCGTCAACGAGTACGACCTCGTCATCCTCGACCTCATGCTGCCGGTCAAGGACGGCTTCGAGGTCTGCCGCGAGATGCGCGCCGCAGGCTCGGCGGTGCCGGTGCTGATGCTGACGGCGCGTGACGCCGTCGAGGACAGGGTCGCCGGACTCGACGCGGGCGCAGACGACTACCTCATCAAGCCCTTCGACTTCCGCGAGCTTCTGGCGCGCGTCCGCGCCCTGCGGCGTCGCGGCGAGGCCATCCGCTCCGAAGTCCTGCGCGTCGCCGACCTCGAAGTTGACACGCGCGCGCGCCGAGCGAAGCGCGCGGGCCGCCTCGTCCAGCTCACGGCCAAGGAGTACGCGCTGCTCGAATTCCTCGCGCGCCACGCCGACGAGGTCGTGGGCCGCGCCCAGATCGCCGCGCACGTCTGGGACGAGAACTTCGACATCTTCTCGAACCTCATCGAAGTCTACATCCAGCGCCTGCGCCGCAAGATTGACGACGGCCACGCCTTGAAGCTCCTGCGCACGCGCCGCGGCGAGGGCTACGTTTTGACGGCTGAGGAAGAGGCCCGGCATGTTTGAAAGAATAGTTCAAGGTTCAAAGTTCAAAGTTCAAAGATATAGAGACGGGGACGGGCATGTTTGATTCGGTGCGCTCGCGTCTGACCCTGTGGTATGTCGGCGTACTGGCGCTGGTGCTCGTCGTCTTCAGCGTGAGCGTCTACGCGCTTCTGGCGCGCGACTTCTACGACCGCCTGGACAACGACCTGCGCACGTCGGTCGAGG
>JALZHC010000960.1 GCA_030914105.1 Acidobacteriota bacterium | reverse complement strand
CGCGCCCGCGACGGGTGCGAACACGTCGCGCCCGTGGAAGGTCTCGCTCAAGCGCGTCCGGAAGTATTTTTCGTTTGTGACGTGAAAGACTCTGAAAGGCTCGACGCGCTCGTAGACGTGGCCGAAGAGGCCGTTGTCCGGCCCGACGAAGAGGTGGCCGCCGCCCTCGACGACGATTGCGCGCCGCGCGGAGCCGACGCCGGGGTCAACGACCGCCAGGTGAACCGTGCCTGCCGGGAAGGCTTCGAAGGCCGCGAGCAGCGTGAACGCGCCGGCCTCGATATCCTGCGGCGGAATCTCGTGCGTGATGTCAATGACCTGCGCGCGCGGGTTCACAGAGAGGAGCGCGCCCTTCAACGCCCCGACGAAGTAGTCCGCCGTGCCGAAGTCTGTGAGCAGCGTGACGAACATGAAGTCAGGAGTCTGGAGTCGAGAGTCCGAAGCCAAGAGTCCGAAGCCAAGAGTCTCGGAGTCAGGAGTCAAGACCGCCTGCCTTTGACTCCAGACTCTCAGACTCCCGACTCCAGACTTATCTTGAGCGGCTGGTGACGCGAATCCTGAGCTGCTGGCCGGGTTCGAGTCGTATGTCTTTGCCGCGCTGCGTCATGACGCCGGCTGTGCCCGCGCCGCCGCCGATGATCGCGCCGATGACCGCGCCGGAGCCTCCGCCCGCGATCCCGCCGATGATCGCGCCGATGCCTGCGCCCGCGCCGACCTTCGCCACGTCGTCCTTCGTGCTGCTCCTGCCGCGCACGCCGCCTTCAGGGTCAACCTTGCCGACGTTCGAGTCGCCCGCGGGTAGAACCTCTATGACCTGCGCGCTGAAGGACTGCCAATCGCCGCCCGAAGCCATCTGTATCTGGTCGAAGCTCAGTTGCAGCATGGCCGAGCCGCGCGCACGCCCTGGCCGCCGCACCTCCGTCAGGCGACCGCCGACGGTTGCGCCCGCCAAGTCCTTCGGCTCGACGACGCGCGCCTGGAAGCGGTCGCCCACCTGGCTCACGTCGGTCGAGAGTCGGCTCTGAAGCTCGACGAGAAGCACCGTGTCGGACGAGATGTTGCTCGTGCCGCTGGTCGGCTGCGCCGTGGGCGCACCCCGGCTCTGCGAGACGCTCTCGTTGCTTGAGACGGCGGAGTCAGCCGGGTTGCCGCCGCGCGTGCCTGTGCCTTCGGCGGCCTCGGCGGGCGTCGCGCCGCGGCGCGAGACGCCGCCCGCGGGGGCGCTCGAATCGAAGCCGCGACGGTTGTAGCCCGCGTCGTAGCCGACCTCGAAGCCCTGCTGGTAGCCGTCGCGGTAGTCTTCGAGCGAGCCGTAAGCCGCGATGTATGCGCGGTCGGCGCGCTGGTACTCCTGCTGGGAGCGGAAGTCTGCGGGCGCGCGCTTCAGTTGGTCGCTCCAGCCCGCCTGGTAGCCGTCCGAGTAGCCTGTGCGCCAGCCGCGTTCGAGCACCCCGACCTGCGACTGCGCGGCGGCTGTCGCTTCGTCCACGACGCGCGCCAGCGAGGCGGGCACCGCGGCGAGCACGGACGCGAGCGCGAGCGCCGCGACCAGGATTCTTCTGTGGGTCTTCATCTTTCTTACTCCTGAAAATCAAACGGCAGAGGGGCCAACGCGCGAGCTTACAACAGGCGGCCCGCAAACATCCAACCGCCTTGACGCTCCTCTCGGCAGCGACTTAGACTCGAACCGTCTGTTTCACACAAGCGAGGGTCGCGGGAGAGCTTTCCGACGCTTTTGATGCCACCCCGGCCCGGCAGGTTCGACGGTTTTTTTTTGCCGTTAGCTATTAGCTATTGGCTTTTAGCTCTTTCAGGGGCGGAGGCCGCACATCAGGGCGGCAATACGACAGGATAAAAGCTAACGGCTAATGGCTAATGGCAAAAGCTAATGCCTATGCGCCGAGTTTATCTGGACAATAGCGCGACGACGCCGGTTGACCCACGCGTGGTCGAGGCGTTGATGCCTTACCTCGCGGGGAAGTTCGGCAACCCTTCGAGCGTGCACTTCTACGGTCAGGAGGCGCGCGCCGCCGT
>JALZHC010000044.1 GCA_030914105.1 Acidobacteriota bacterium | reverse complement strand
TCCTTGTTATCGCGCGCGTCGTTGATTGCCTTGACGACCGTGTCGGAGCCGATGGTCTGCTCGCCGCCGAACGAGCCGTCGCTCGACTTGCCCGGCCCGATGGGGCCGGAGGCGAAGACTACGGCGACGGCGTCCGGCCCCTGGTTCAGGCCGAGCGAGTCGGGCGAGATGCGTCGGTACTCGGACTGCGAAACCTTCCGCAGCTTCTCGTCCTCCTTGTAGCCGAGACGCTTCTTCAACTCCTTCTCCACGTCCTCGCGGTAGAGCGCGCCGTCAATCAGCCCCGCCTCTTTCGCCTCTCGCGCGTCGTGCGGCGCGCTGTCGATGAGCGCGCGAACGTCTGCCTCGGACATGCGGCGAGCCGCGGCCACGTCCGCGACGTAGCGGTTGAAGATTTCATCGAGCAGCGAGTTGATGGTCTCCTTCTCGCCGTCCGACATGTCTTTGCGGGTGAACTGTTCGGGCGCGTTCTTGTACTTGCCGATCTGGTAGGAGTCCCAGAAGATGCCGAGCTTGTCGAAGGTGCCGCGGAAGTGCATCGACTCGGCGGCCAATCCGTTGATGAAGAGGTCGCCGATAGGAGCGACGTAGACGCGCTCGGCGGCGGTCGCGATGAAGTAGCTCTTGTCGTCGGCGAACTCCATGTAAGAGTAGATGGGCTTGCCCGACTTGCGGAAGTCTGCGACCGCGTCGCGTATCTCCTCGGCCTTCGCCCAGCCGCCCTCGACCATACCGACATCCAAGAGCACCGCGCCGACCCTCTTGTCTGTCTTCGCCTTGCGCAGTTGCAGCAGGAGGCTCGCCAGCGAGTTCGGCTCCGCGCCGAAGAAGCGCGTGGAAATCTCGTCGGCGTTCGTGAAGTCCGGCAGAGACCCCTCGACCTTCAGCACGACCACGCTGTTCGAAGGAATCTCCGGCTCCCTGCGGAGCGACATCACGAAGAGCGCCAGAAGGCACCCGACGACCAAGACCAACGCCAGCACAATCACGGCGATGATTAAAGCGACCTTACCTCCGCGTGTCATAACTTACGGCCTTCTTCCTCGAATGAATTTGACCCGGCTTGAAAAGAAAGGGCGAGGTCGCATCTATTACGCGCCGGGGCGGGAAAAGGTTTTAAGGGAAGTAGCCAGTAGCCAGTAGCCAGTAGGCTCCGCGCCGCGGGGGCTGACGCTTGTATCGCTGGCTCCCGCCGGCGAAGGCTTTTCTACTGGCTACTGACTACTGACTTCGGCTACTGAATTCTGGCTACTAACTTCTGGCTACTGCTTCACAATCCACCCGCCGCCCAGAACTTCCTCGCCGCGGTAGAAGACCGTGGCCTGTCCGGGCGTGACGGCGCGCTGCGGTTCGTCGAAGCGGACGCGCACGCGGCCCTCTCCCAGTGGCGTGACGGTCGCGTTCGCTTCCTCGTGCCGGTAGCGGACGCGTACTTCGGCGCGCACAGGCTCAGTCGGCTCGTCGAACGCGACCCAGTTGACGCCCGCCGCCGTGAACTCATCGCTCAACAACTCTTCCGCCTCGCCGACGACGACGCGTCCATTCTCCGCCTCGACGCGCACGACGTAGAGCGGAAGCTTTCGAGCGACCCCGAGGCCGCGCCGCTGCCCGACCGTGTAACGGTGGACGCCCTCGTGATGTCCGACGACGCGCCCCTCCGTGTCAACGATCTCGCCGCGCGCGGGCCTCTCGCCTTCCCTCCCCTCGGCTTCCAGATAGCGCTCGATGAAGCCCGCGTAGTCGCCGTCGGGCACGAAGCAAATCTCCTGCGACTCCTTCTTCTCCGCGACGTACAACCCATGCTGCCTCGCAACGTCACGCACTTCTGTCTTCCGTTTCTCTCCGAGCGGGAACAGCGCACGCGAAAGTTGATCCTGCGTCAGCTCCCAGAGGAAGTAAGACTGATCCTTGCGCGCGTCAAGACCGCGCAGCAGCCGGTAACGGCCCGCCGCCTCGTCGAAGCGGACGCGCGCGTAGTGGCCCGTCGCAACCTTGTCGCAGCCGACGCTCAAAGCCATCCGGTCGAGCGAGGCGAACTTCAGACGGCTGTTGCAGGCGACGCAAGGGATCGGCGTCTCGCCTTCCAGATAACTCTTGACGAACGGCTCAACCACGTCGCGCTCGAACTCGCGCTCCAGGTTCAGGACGTAAAAAGGGAATCCCAAATCCTCGGCCACGCGGCGCGCGTCGTACACGTCGTCGAGCGAGCAGCAACGCGAGGGCAGAGGCTCGCCGTCTTCGCCCACGCTCAAACCCCGCCGCTGATTCCACAACTGCATCGTGAAGCCGACCAGCTCGTGCCCGGCCTCCTTCAGCATCGCCGCTGCCGCCGAAGAATCGACGCCGCCGCTCATCGCCACCGCAATCTTCATAACTTCCGAGCCGTGATGAGTGATAAGTGATGAGAATTAAAGTCCGGAGTCTGAGAGTCTGGAGTCAGGAGTCTTAAAGTCTGGAGCCGGAGGCCGATGGTTCCTGACTCTGAGACTCCAGACTCCAGACTCGCGACTCCTCTTATCACTTATCACTCTTCACTCATCACTTTCCTGCTGTTTGCCGCCCGTTTCGGGCAGGTGCTAAGATGCCTTTCCGCTGTTTTTCACTGCTTTTTAGCACGTAACAGGATACCCGAATCGCGGCGAAACTTCAGCCCGCCGGGCCGCAACTGAACGGAGGCTTTGCCTTGCTCGTCAACAGAATCCTCTTCGCGTTCGCCGTCTTCGCGCTCTGCGCGTCTGTCGTTCTGGGCCAGGGCCAGCAGGACAAGCAAGTGTACGTCTCGCCCGACGCGCCGAAGGATAGGCCGAAGGACGTGACGCGCGATGCGGTACAGAAGTTCGAGGAGGCCATCAAGCCTTACGTCGAGAAGGCGCGCAAGTCCTACCCCGACGCGAAGAAGCGCTTCCTCGCCGGCCTGCCGCCGAAGCACTCCTTCTTCGTCACGACCCGTCTGCACGACGAGCAGGGGCGCTTCGAGCAGGTCTTCGTCGCCGTCACAGAGATCAGGGACGGACGCATCAAGGGCCTGATCGCGAGCGACATCGAACTCGTCCACAGCTACAAGAGGGGCGACAGCTACTCCTTCCCTGAGTCCGAGCTGCTCGACTGGACGATCACCAAACCGGACGGCACGGAAGAGGGCAACTTCGTCGGCAAGTTCCTCGACACATACAACCCGGATCAGAATTGAGCTGGCAAACCTCTTATGGCTGAGAGAGCAATCGAAGAATACGTCGTCACGGACGAGCCTTTCTACCTCGCCGTCGGTCGCGAGGTCGAGTTGTTCGAGGCGGCGCAGGCCGCGCGCCTGCCCGTCATGCTCAAAGGCCCTACGGGGTGCGGCAAGACGCGCTTCGTCGAGCACATGGCCTGGCGTCTGGGCCGGCCTTTGATTACGGTCGCCTGCCACGAAGACCTCTCCGCGACAGACCTCGTCGGCCGCTTCCTCCTCGAAGGCGAGGAGACCGTCTGGCACGACGGCCCTTTAACAGCCGCCGTGCGCGGCGGCGCGATCTGCTACCTCGACGAAGTGGTCGAGGCGCGCAAAGACACCGTCGTCATCATCCACCCTTTGACGGACGACCGACGACGCCTCCCCATCGAGAAGCGCGGCACGATCTTGGACGCGCCGCCCGACTTCATGCTCGTCGTCAGCTACAACCCCGGCTACCAGTCAATCCTTAAAGACCTCAAGCAGTCCACGCGCCAGCGCTTCATCGCTTTGGAGTTCGACTACCCGCCGCCCGAACTCGAAGCCGAAATCGTCGCGCGCGAGGGCGGAGTCCCCTTGCAGGCCGCACGCGACCTCGTCCTCATCGGCCACAAGGTCAGAAACCTCCGCGGCCACGGCCTCGAAGAGGGCGTCTCCACGCGCCTCCTCATCTACGCCGCACAGCTCACGGCCCGCGGCATCCCAGCGGTCGCCGCCGCCGAAGTCGCCCTCTGCTCGCCCATCACCGACGACCGCGACCTGCAACGCAGCATCCGCGAGATCGTAACGACCGTGATTTGATGGCAAGGATAGTTAGATGCCACTGCCTCACTTCGAGGATACGGGAGACTTACCGGCGGGTCTGCACCAGTCAACGCTTGACGAAGTGATCGCCCAGCTCGGCGGCGGCTCCATCCAGAGGCGAGCAGTCGCGGCACGACTGCTGCGCATCTACCGGGCGGCCCGCGCGACGGGCAGGCTGGAAAGGTTCATTATCTTCGGCAGCTTCGTCACGGCGAAAAGCGACCCGAACGATGTTGACATCATACTCGTCATGCGTGACGATTTCGTTTGGACGATTACGTCGGTGCGACTCGGAAACTCTTCGAGCACGCCGCTGCGGAAGAGGAGTTCGGGGCGAGTATTTTCTGGATTCGTCCGTCGCTGTTGATACTCGAAACTCTGGACGAGTTTCTATCGCATTGGCAAGTCAAACGCGACCACACGCGGCGCGGGATTGTGGAGGTGATCGGATGATTCACAACGATCAAGAGCTGGAAGCCACGCAGGAGCGCATCGCCTACTTCTATCGCCTGCTCGCACAGCTACGTGTGACCGCCAAGCCGGAAGAATTCGCCGCCGTCGCCAGCGGCTACCGCGCCGAGATCGCGCGCATGCAGGATGAAGCCCTTGAATACCTGACGCGGCACGCGAGCGCGCCCACGCCCGCCGAAGCCGCCTAGCCGCGTCGCAGCCTACCGCGACTCGGTAGCGCAGCATCCGCGAGATCGTGACGACTGTAATTTAATCCGTGACGACGGCAATTTAATTTCGTCGAAGTTTTAGCCATGGCGGAGAAGTACATTTTCGAGCCGGAGGAAGAGGGACGCGGCGTTGACGAGCCGCTGGAGAGGGCTTTGCGCGAGCGCCTGCGGTCGGTGAGGAACGCGGGCGAGCGGCGGACGATTGCGGGCCTGGCGCGTGAGATCGGGAAGCTGCCGGGCGAGGTGGCGCGTGCGGCGCTGGAAGTGAGCGCGGCGCTGGCGTCCATGAGTTTGCGCGCGGGCGTAGACTTCCTGCGCGTCGTGCCGGAGGCGGCGCGCGTGCTCGACGCGGAGGAGCTGCGCGCCTGGGGCGAGGTGGGCCGCCGGCTCGTGATGGCCGACGTGGAGACCGGCTCGGCCTTCTTCACGGCGGGCGTCGAGGGCTTGAGTGAAGTGCCGCGCGGGGCGCGTCTGCTGCTGCTTCAGGTCTGCGCGCGGCAGTTGTCGCTCTCGACTTCGACGGCGCTGGAGACTTACCGGCGCGCGCCGGAGATCGCGCGCGCGGTCGGCGACGCCGGACTGCTGGAACGTCTTTTCGAGGTCGCGACGGAAATCGCGCGCCGCTCCGCGCGCCACAGCGCCGACTTCCTCAACGCGACGCCGGAAGTGGTCGCGCGCCTCAACGCCTTTCGTGAGAGTGAAGGAGAAGACACAGACGCGCGCGGCGGCGCAGCGCGCGGCGTTGCGGCGCAGACGTTTGATGAAGGCCGTGGTGTCGGAAGCGTCGAAAGTGCGAGCGTTGAAAGCGCGACGGGCGGCGGGCGTGTGACGAGCGCGGCGGTGAAGCTCGCGTGCGAGTTCGCGTCGCGCGTGGGCGGGATTGCGGCGGAGATGTGGGCGGCGCTGCCCGCGTCGGTCGAGGGTTTGGATGGAGTTGAGGCGCTGAGGCTGTTTCGTCAGGCCGAGTCGTTCTTAGACCGCGGCGGCGCGGCGGCGCAGCACGTTCTGGTCGCGGGCGGCGAGGTTCTGCGGCTCGCGCCCGGAGTCTTCGACGAGTGGGGCGCGCTGCTTCGGACAGTCGCCGGGCACAACAACTCCTGCCTGGTCGCGCTGGCGCGCACGGGGCCGGCGGCGTTGCGCGCGCTCGCGGAGTCGCGCGCGGAGAGAGCGCGTCTGGCGGAGGTCGCGCGCAACGTGGTCGAGGCCGCGCACGAGGTGGCGCGCGTCGATGCGGAGGCCGCGGTCTGCTGCTTCCGCTCCGCGCCCGCGGCCCTGCGCGCGACGACGGTCGAACGCTTCCGCAGTTGGGCGCGCGAGGGTTTGCTCGCGGAGCAGTTGAGCGCGCGCGCGCGGCGCAGCTACTACGCGCTGGAGACGCGGCGCAGCCACGAGCAGTTGCAGAGCGGCGGAGGCGAGACGGGCCTCGCGCTCGAAGAGGTGGCGCAGACCTTGCGGCTCTACGTCGAGGGCTTGACGGGCCGCGTCGTCGAGGTCGCACCGCTCGCAGCCGTCCCCGACGAGCAGCGCATCGGCGACGGTCGAACCATCCACCTGCCCGCGAGCGTCTCGGAGTTCGGCGAAGAGGCTCTGGACTTCCGCCTCTACAAAGTCCTCGCCGCGCACGCCGCCGGCCAGATCGAGTTCGGCACGCACGAGCGCGACACCGTTGACCTTCGCGCTGCCTTCGCATCGCTCGCCGCAGTTTACGCGCCGGAGAACGCCGACGCCTTCGACGCCTTCGCGCTCGACGGCTACATCAACGACCCTTCAAAGGGTGAGCGCGCGCTCGCGCCGGAAGAAGAGGCGCGGCTCGCCGAACTTAGAAAGCGCGTGCTTCCCGAAGGCGGCGACTACCGCGCCGTGCTCGCGCTCTTCCCGCAACGGGGCTTAGCCACGCGCATCTTCGGCACGCTGGAGAACGGACGCATCGACCGGCGGCTCCGCCACGCCTACCGCGGACTCGCGCGCGACCTCGACCTCGTGCGCGAGCACCTTCGACGCAGCCGCCCGCGCGTCGTCGCGCTTCCGGTTACGCTCGTCCCCTTCGAGCTTCTCTTCCAGATCACGCTCTGCGGCGGCGCGCTCGAAGACGCACGCGCGCTCTACGGGCAGGTCGTCTCCGAGCTTGAGACCATCGTCGTTGACTACCTGACGGACGCGCGCTCGTCCGTCGCCGACACTTTGATGGCGACCTCGCGCGTCTACACGCTCTTCCAGTCGGTCGTGCCCGACCTGGCCGAAGCGCGACCGCAGGCCGACGAGGAGCGCGGCGGCGAGAAGCAGGGCGGCGCACAGTCGAACCTCGAAACCGAAAGCGACGAGAGCGAGGACTCTTCCGAGGGCGAGCGGCAGCAGGAGCGTCGGCGCGACGCGCGCGAGCTGTTCAACGCGTGGGCCGCAGCCGAGTCGGCCGACACCGACGGCGACGAGATGCTCGAAGGCGAGGAGCGCTGGATGCGCGGCGAGTCGGCGGAACAGGATTTGGAGCCGGGCGAGGAAGCGTTCGAGTATGACGAGTGGGACAGAGACCTCGCCGACACGCGCGTCGGCTGGTGCCGCGTCGTCGAGAAGCGCACAAAGCGCGGCGACCGAACCTTCGTCGAACTCACCCGCGCGCGCTACCGCGGCGTCATCTCCTCAATCCGCCACCAGTTTCAACTGATGAAGCCCGAAAGCCTCAAGCGCGTGGCGAACGAGCTGGACGGCGACGACTACGATTTGAACGCGCTCATTGATTACGTCATCGACCGTCGCGCCGACGGCCAGCAGTCCGAGCGCGTCTACACGAAGCGCCTGCGGCGCGAGCGCGACGTGGCCGTCTCGTTCCTCCTCGATCAATCCTCCTCGACCGCGCGCACGATTGGCCGACACCCTTTGCAGCCTTACACTCATCCGGGCCGCCGCATCATCGAGGTCGAGAAGGAAGGACTCGTCTTGATGAGCGAGGCGCTCGAAGCCGTCGGCGACCCCTATTCGATCTACGGCTTCACCAGCGAGGGCCGGCGCAACGTGAAGTTTTACGTCGTCAAAGACTTCGGCGAGCCTTATGCCGAAGAGGTCGAGCGGAGAATCGGCGGCATCAACTACCAGAACAATACCCGTCTGGGCGCGGCCATCCGCCACGCCGCCGCACGCCTCCGACGCCAGGAGGCGCGCACGCGCCTGCTCATCGTCCTCTCCGACGGACGCCCCTACGACCACGACTACGGCGACGCCCGCTACGCACGCGAGGACACGCGCGAGGCGCTCCGCCAAGCGCGCCTCGACGGCATCACACCCTTCTGCATCACCATCGACCGCGACTCAGAGGCCGAGCTGCGCGACCTCTACGGCGAAATCGGCTACACGATCATTGACGACGTGCTCACGCTCCCCGAACGCATGCCCGCGATTTACAGACGGCTGACGACCTGAAAGTACGGATTTTGGTGTCAAGCCTGAGCCGCTTGGGCTATACTTTTCGGCGATGAGTCAGGCCACAACCACAGTTCCGCTGTCCACGGACGAAGCGGGCGTCCTGCGCGTCGCCGGCACGCGCGTCTCGCTCGACTCGGTCATCCACGCCTTCGATGAAGGCGCGACGGCGGAAGAGATCGCCCAAGCCTTCCCGACGCTCGACCTGGCGGCCATCTATTCCGTCATCGGCTATTACCTACAGAACCGCGCTGAAGTTGAGCAGTATCTTGAGCAAAGAAAAATAGAACGCGGGGAATTGAAAAAAGAGATTGAAGAAAGATTCAATCCTCACGGATTGCGCGAACGACTCTTGACTCGCAAGCGATAAGCCGAGCGTTAGTATTTAATCTTTAGACTTGGAAGCCACCCATCAGGGACTCTTGCCCGCCTTTGCCGCAAAGTAACAGCAACATATCGTCATGCTGCGCCTGGCGACTGACGAAGATTTCAACAACCGTATTCTTCGCGGGTTGCTGCGCCGCCGGCCCGGCCTCGACATCTTGCGCGCGCAGGACGCGGGGCTTATCGGTAAGGGCGATGCTGAGGTGCTCGAATGGGCCGCGCGAGAGGGGCGCGTTTTGCTCACGCACGACGTGACGACGATGAAGAAATATGTTGATGAGCGCATCGCCGCCGGCCTGCCCATGCCCGGAGTCTTTGAAGTTAGCCAGCAAACTCCAATCGTCCAGGCCATCGAAGACATACTCCTTCTCGCCGAGTGCGGTCTTGAGGGTGAATGGGAAGGGCAGATCATCTTTCTTCCTCTCCGGTAGGAAGCCTCTTCCTCTCCGAGAGGAAGCCGGGTGCGCCCTTCAGCCAAAACAATCCTTGACGTGCTCACGCTCCCCGAACGCATGCCCGCGATTTACAGACAGCTGACGACCTGATGCCGGGTGGTTAAAGTGTGTGCCGCCGGAGAGGGTTTTGTGATCCCTTTCTTCGGCGGCTTTCGCGTTTCATGTTGAGTGCGAGCGGCGCGCGGCGACGAGGATGCGGCGCGGCGGCGGCGAGCGGCGGCGAGTGATTTGACAGCGGCGCGTGCGGTGGATAGAGTTTTCGGGTCTCCCGAAAACGCTACTGCCTCAGCCACATTGAAACGAACGACGACCAGCCGGGGAAACTTGCCATGAAAGAATTCAAGCGGGGCGTGCGGCGCTCTTCTCAACTCCGCTGCGCGGCGCGGCTGCGCCTGGCCGCGAGTCTTCTACTCTTCTTCTCATTCAACTTCAACACACTCTTCTCGTCTGCCTTCAACACGGCGCGCGCGCAGACGGCGGCGACGCCGGGCGGCGGCGGGCAGGATCAGCGCGGCATCGGGTTGAAGCCTGACCAGCAGAAGCAGGCGACGCCCGAAGAGGCGAAGGCGCGCGGCGCGCGGCCCGAACTCGTCCTGCAAACAGGCTACGCGGTCATGGCCGCGACGGGGATGAGCTTCAGCCCGGACGGGCGTCTGCTCGCCACCTACACGGGCATGTATAGCGGGCAGGTCAAGCTCTGGGACACGGCGACCGGGCGCGAGCTGCGCACGCTGGCCGCCGACACGGGCGGGGCCGATTTCGTGAACGGCGGCGTGCGCTCCATCGCCTTCAGCCGCGACGGGCGGCTCTTCGCCGCCGGGTCTGACGACGGCTCGACGAAGGTCTGGGAGGTTTCGACCGGGCGCGAGTTGTACAAGCTCGGCGGCGACGAACGGGGCACGGGCCAGAATGGCGTCTACCGCATCGCCTTCAGCCCGGACGACCAGAGGCTCGTCGCGCTCGGCACTTCAAGCGCCAAGTTCTGGGACTTGACGACGGGGCAGTTGGCGAGCGAGTTGGAAGGCATCGCGCCCGGCGGGGGCGCGATCTACGGCTGGGGCGGCCCCGCCGTCACGCCCGACGGCAGTCAGATTCTCCTGATCTCTCAAGACAACCGCGCCGCGCCCTCGATCAAGTTCGTCGAGATTGCGACGGGCCGCGAGGCGCGCAGCGTCGAAGTCCCGCACTGGGACTCCAAGACTAACGCCATCGGCAGCCTCGCTGTCACGACCGACGGGCGGCTGCTCTCCGCCGACTGGGAACTCACCAGGGACATGAGCGGCGCGCGCACCGTCAAGCTCGACGACCTGACGGCGCAGAAGCAGTACAAGCTCTTCGACCTGCCCGCGGGCAAGTACGCCAGTATGAGCTTCAGCCCCGATGGTCGACAGCTTGCGACGACGGTCGGCAACACGGTCAAGCTCTGGGACACGGCGACGGGCGCGGAGGTGCGGGCGTTTGACGTGCCGAGCCTGCCTTCGAGACTTATAGCCGACTCCTACGTCTGGTCGGTCGCCTTCAGCCCCGACTCGCGTCTGCTGGCGACGACCGGCAGCGACACGCAGCTCACACTCTGGGACGCGACGACGGGCCGTGCCGTGCGCTCGCTCGCCGGCCACGTCAACTTCACCTACGAGGCCGCCTTCAGCGCCGACGGCACGCGCCTGCTCACCGGCGGAAAGACCGTCTGGGACATCTCCACGGGGCGCGGCCTGCGCGCGTCGGCTGTTGACTCGCCTGCGGCGCTGGCACAGTTCAGCCGCGACGGACGGCTCCTCGCCGAGCGGGCCTTGACCGGCAGCAACAGCGTCGCGCTCTACGACGCGCAGACGCATAAACTCCTGCACACGCTCGCCCCCGCCGAGCGTGCAGACCTCAACCAGCTCGCCTTCAGCCCCGACGGACGCTTCGTCGCCACCAGCTACCGGCTCGACCCTTCGCAGATACAGGAGAGGGTGAAGGCGATGCAGGGCGGCGCGGCGAAGTTTGACTCGAAAGAGTTGATGAAGATGGCGCAGGAGGCGGCGAAGAACGCGAAGAATAACCCGAACGCTTACACGCAAGCATACGCACAGTTGATGGCGGCCCGCATGGGCGGCGGGCAGACGGGCATCGACAGCCAGGTGAAAATCTGGGACACCTCGACCGGCAAAGAGGTGCGCTCGCTCGTCATCCCGCCCGCCAACCCGTTCGGGATTGGCATGATTGGCTCCATCGCCTTCAGCGGCGACGGCCACACGCTCGCCGTCAGCACAATGAACTCCGGCCTGGTCAGGCTGTTCGACGTGACGACGGGACAGCAGGTCGGCGAGCTGGGCGTCGCGCCCGCGTCGGGGCCGCAAGGCGCGTTCGGCGGCATGAGCATGGGGGGCGGCGACGAGCGAGTCACTTCGCTCGCCTTCAGTCCCGACGGGCGTCTCGTCGCCGTCGGCGGCAAGATGAAGGAGAACAGCTTCGACTATTCGGCGCTCATCGCGGCGACCCGCGCGCAAGGACGGAAGATGCCGAAGTTCGACCCGCAGCAGGTTGCGAAGCAGATGATGGAAGGCATGCACTCCGTCAGCACGGTCAAAATTTTCAACGCGCAGGGCGGGCAGGAGGTGCTCAGCCTGAAGATGGGCGCGAACGACGCGAAGGCCATCGCCTTCAGCGCCGACTCGCGCACGCTCGCCGCGGCCTCCGCCGACAGCTCGATCAAGCTCTGGGACGCCGCGTCGGGCACAGAGCTGCGCACGCTCGCCGGCCAGGGCGAGAACATCACCTCGCTCGCCTTCAGCCCCGACGGGCATCTGCTCGCCTCGACCTCGTTCGAGGGCAGCACCATCCTCTGGGACGCGAAGACGGGCGAGCGGCTTGTCACACTCATCTCGACGGGCGACGGCGGCGACTGGCTCGTCGTCACGCCCGACGGACTGTTCGACGGCTCTCCGTCAGCATGGAACCAGATA
>JALZHC010000396.1 GCA_030914105.1 Acidobacteriota bacterium | reverse complement strand
ACCCAGAACCCAGCCCCCTCCCTCGGCACAACCCGTCTCGACATCTCGGCATCAAAAAAGCTCACCCGGCGAGACGCGAAAAGTCAGGAAAGTTCAGGCGTTTCGCCTTTTATTTGCAAGTAGATGCGGGCGGACGGGTTTGACAGGCGTCGGGGCGTGTGATAGCCTCTCGAAGGTTTTCGCGGCTCTGCTTCCCTTTCGGGGGAGGCCCTTCGCGCAGAGCCGTCCTCGGACGCGGGCACGAATTCGTCCCCGTAAATTCTTTAGTGGATGCCGCTCGTGCGACCTACCGGGAGGGTCGCCATCGTGGATTCGCTTTACTCTCGCAAAGGAGATCAACGATTGAAGAACACGAGCCTCCCCCGCCTGGCAGCCAGCGCCGCCCTCCTGACGGCCCTGGTTCTACCGTCCGTTTCGCTCAGGGCGCAGCAAGCCGGCCAGCAATCATACCTTCGTAACGTAGGCAACGACGTAGAGGTCGAAGCCCAGCGCGTCCAGCAGATCATCAACAGCGCCGAAGACCATTTCAAGAAGGGCGAGCTGAACCTCAAGGACAACAAGCGCGAGGCCGCCCGCCAGGAGTTCGACAAGTCCGTGGATACGGTGCTCGAATCCGGCATGGACGTGCGCTCGAACCCGCAGCTCCAAAACTACTACCTCCAGCTCGTCGAGCGCGTCTACCGCTACGAAGTGCCGCAATCCGCGCCCGCGCCGGCAAGCCTCGACGGCGCGGCCATCATCGCCGCCGCGCAGAACGGGGGCGCGCAAAGCTCCCAGGAGCCGCAGCAGGTCGGCTTCACCGAGCAGAAGTTCGAGCCTTCGCCGCTCGACGAGCTGGCGAAGATCGAACTGAACGACACCGAGAAGAACGTCTCCGACCAGCAGGTCGCCGACGCCGTGCTGGTTAAGAACACGCTCGACTTCCCGTTCAAGCTTCACCCGCTCGTCCTCGGCTACGTCAACTACTACCAGGGCCGCGGGCGCGCGACGATGGAGACGGGCCTGCGCCGTTCGGGTCAGTACATGGCGATGGCGCGCAAGGCCTTCCGCGAGGAGGGCGTGCCCGAAGACCTCGTCTGGCTCGGACAGGTCGAGAGCGCGTGGCGTCCGACGGCCCGCTCCGAGGCGGCGGCCTCCGGCCTCTGGCAATTCATCCCCGGCACAGGCTCGCGCTTCGGCCTGCGCCAGACCGCTTACGTTGACGAGCGCAACAGCTTCGAGAAGGCGACGCATGCCTCCGCGCGCTACCTGAAATGGCTCCACGACCGCTACGGCAACTGGGAGCTGGCGATGGCCGCCTACAACACGGGCGAGGGCAACGTCGACCGCGCGATTGCGCGCGCCGGAGCCGCCGACTTCTGGGCCATCTACCCTTACGTCGCGCAGCAGACCCGCAACTACGTGCCCAACATCCTCGCCGTTATCCTCATCTCGAAGAGTCCTGAGAAGTACGGCTTCCGCAACGTGCAGAGGATGGCGCCGCTGCCTTACGACATCATCAGCGTGCCCTCGGCGACGAGTCTCGACCTGATCGCCTCGCTCTCCGATACGAGCCTCGACTACATACGCAGCCTCAACCCGGAGCTGCGCCGCGACATGACGCCGCCGGGCGAGGCCTACACCGTGCGCGTGCCCGCGCACCGCGGGCCGCAGACCGTCGCGCTGCTGAAGCGCATCCCCGTCGAGCGGCGCACGCAAGTGGCGCGCGTCGTCCACGCCGCGCCGGGCGAAAGCTTCGAGTCGGTGGCGGGCCGAGCGGGCGTGAGCGTCGCGCAGCTTGAGCAGTGGAACGCGGGCGTCAACCTGACGAAAGGCGGCGCGCTCGTCGTGCCCGCGGGCGGCGGCTTCGTCCGCACGCTCAAGTCCTACGAGCGACCGACCGGGGGCGGCGCTCCGGTGGGTGGCGGCCTTGTCACGGTGACGGCGCGCGGCGGCGAGACCGTCGCGCAGATCGCGGCGCGCTACAGCGCCTCGGTCGAAGAGGTCGTCAAGCTCAACGGCATCGCCCCGGACGCGCCGCTCGCGCGCGGCCAGCAGATCAAAGTCCCGACGCAAGCGCGCAACGCGCCGGCACAGCCCGCGGCCTCTTCGCGCCGCCGTTAAGAGACCGGGCGACGCGCTCGTCCTTCGTGGTTCGGGCGCGGGCTGAAACGACACAGGCGAGCGCGCCCGTCGGAGTTAAGAGCCGATGGGCGCGCTCGCCAGTTTTAACTCCGGCGCGCGTTAGTTTTCACTTCCGTCTTCCGCGCAAGTCTTAACCCGCCAGGATTCCACGGCAGAGGCGCTCCCACCCACGCGCCCTTCGAGCGGCGCGCACGCAGTCGCCGCCAGAGGGAGGGCCTCACGGCCATGCTCTTCCGCACGCAGTCCGCCGCAGTCTACGGCATAGACGCAGACCTCGTGGACATCGAGGTTGACCTTAGCCCGGCGCGCGGCGAGGCGGACTCGCCCTCGTCCGTCACCATCGTCGGTCTGCCCGACCTCGCCGTGCGCGAGTCGCGCGAGCGCATCCGCGCCGCCATCAACAACAGTTCTTTCTTCTTCCCCTTCCACAAGACGACCATCAACCTCGCGCCCGCCGACGTGCGCAAAGAGGGAGCGAGCTTCGACCTCCCCATCGCGCTCGGCATACTCGGCGCAAACGGCGATCTCGGAGAGGCCGAAGACCTGACCGACGTGCTCTCGGTCGGCGAGCTTTCGCTCGACGGTCGCGTGCGGCCCATACGCGGCGCGCTCCCCGTCGCGTTGCGCGCGCGCGACGCGGGCATCGCGAGCCTCATCCTTCCGGAAGAGAACGCGACCGAGGCGGCGGTCGTCCGCGGCGTCGAGGTCTACGCCGTCTCGACCCTGCGCGGCGCGGTCGAGGCGGTCAAGGCTTTGCGCGCGAACACAGGCGCGCGCCCCCGCCCCGTCCGCGTGGACGAGGAACAACTGCTCTCGACGGACGGCCACTACGACGTTGACTTCGGAGAGGTGCGCGGCCAGCACGCCGTCAAGCGCGCGCTCGAAGTGGCGAGCGCAGGCTCTCATAACATCTTGCTCATCGGCCCGCCCGGCTCCGGCAAGACGATGCTCGCGAAGCGCCTGCCGACGATCCTTCCGCCGCTCGAATTCGAGGCCGCGCTGGAGCTGACGAAGATTCACTCGGTCGCGGGCCTGACGGGCCGCGCAGGTCTTGTCACACGCCGCCCGTTCCGCTCGCCTCATCACACCATCAGCGACGCCGGCCTCATCGGCGGCGGCGCGCTCCCGCGACCCGGCGAAGTCTCCTTAGCACACCACGGCGTCCTCTTCCTCGACGAGCTGCCGGAGTTCGACCGCAGCGTCCTCGAAGTCCTGCGCCAGCCGCTCGAAGACCAGCGGGTCACGATCAGCCGCGCGGCGATGTCGCTCACGTTCCCGGCCTCCTTCATGCTCGTCGCTTCGATGAACCCGTGTCGTTGTGTTGCCCTTTTGCCATTTGACCCGAAGTTGCCGGTAGGTAATCGAGTTCAATCGTAATGTCGCGCTCCCCCACTACAATCTTTTCAACCATATTCTCAACGATCTGCCGCTTTTCCTCGCTCGTTAGGTCATCCCAATGAAGATAAATACGCTTGCCGGTTTCAATCATGCCGTCCGGTGACAGCAGATGGACCTTAAGCAGTTCAATTTCCCGCTCTAATAGGGGTATTTGCTCCTCTACTGCTTTTGCCTGCTCTTCAAGGGGTCTATACTGCGCCCCGAATCCTTCGCTGCTAATCTGCTCATCGAGGTACAGGCGCATAAGCTTGTCCATGTCGCGCCTCAGCTGCTTCTGCTTGCCCTGAAGCGAGCCCCGCAGCGCCTGCTTTTCCTGTAAGGATGCGTCGACCTTTCCCATGTACTTGATGACTTCTTCCGGTGACAAAAAGAAGTTCCGAAGCTCGTCGCAGTAGACTGTCTCTAGATCGTTAATCGGTATCTTATTCCGGCATGAGAAACAGACGTACTTGGGAGTGTTAGACGGAACGTACAGCTTACTGCCACAGGCACAGTACGCAAGCCCGGCAAAGAGCTGTACCGCCTTCTTAGCGCTGAATCTTGGCTGCTGTTTCTGGGCATCGAGTAGCCGGTTGCATCGCTCCCACACGTCCGCAGGTATCAGGGGTTCAACATCAGTGAAGACCCATTCATCTTTCGGCTTTACTATCCAGTGCTTGTTGCTGCCAAGGCTTTTCGTGTAATTCACGCGCCGCTGTCCCTTAGCTACGGGATCGCGCAGCAGCCGATGAACGGTTGTATCTGAGAATCGCCCGCCGTTTCTGGTCCGGTACCCTGCCTCGTTAAGCAGCCGTGCGACCGTCCGTTTGCGGCGGTGTTTCAAATACAACTCGTAGATGAGACGTCTGACTGGGGCCTCATCCGGATCAATGACGAGCCTACGGTCTTGCCACTGGTAGCCGAAAGGAGCGGCACCGCCGAGGGGCTTACCGAGTTTGGCCCGAATCGGCACAGAGGCTGCTACGCGTTCTGCGATTTCTTCCCGCTCGAACTGCGTGAGCGCAGCCTGCACGGTGAAGAACATACGGCCAGCAGGACTTGAGGTGTCGATAGACTCGGCAAGGGAAATCAAATCCGCGCCGCAGTCCTTGAAGATGTCTGCGATATCGAGCAGCTCTTTGGTGTTACGGGCGAGGCGCGCAAGCTTGGAGAAGATGATGCCGGAGATGCGGCCGCATTTGATGTCATCAAGCATCCGCTTGGTCTCAGGG
>JALZHC010000959.1 GCA_030914105.1 Acidobacteriota bacterium | reverse complement strand
ACGCCCGCCTCCTCTGGGGCGGCCGCGAAGCGCCCCCACACCTCAAGGGCGTCCGCGACGACTCCTGCGACGCCGAAGGCTGGGCCGACCGCATCCCGTCTTCAAAACTTCAAAAGGCCCTCTCGTCGGACGCGCGCAGCGACGTGGGCGCACGCCTCGACTCCGTGCGCGTCCTGCGCCGCGACCACACGGGCCGCGCCGAGCTGGTCGAAGTCTCGGGCGAGGGGCGAAAGCGCCTGCGCGGCTGGGACTTCAAGATCATCGTCGGGCGCACGCTCGGCTGGAGCGTGCTCAAAAGCTCGCGCTTCGAGGTGTCGCGCGCGGGCTCGGCCTACGTCTTCCGCGGCACGGGCTTCGGCCACGGCCTCGGTCTCTGCCAGGCGGGCGCGCACACGCTGGCCGCGCGCGGCGCGTCGTACCGCGAAATCCTCGAACAGTATTTTCCGGGCACGGGCGTCGGCGACGCGGCCCGTTCGCTCTCAAGCGGGGACGCGACCCGTTCGCTTCCGAGCGGCGATACGGCGGGGCGCGCGCAGCCTGACTACGAGACAGGCCGCGTTCAACTCGACTCCACACGGGGCCACGTTCAGTTCGATTCCGCACGGGGCGGGGTTTCCGTCGAGGGAGTCGTTAATGCCTTCGCGTCCTTCGCGACTGTTTCGTGCTCTTCGTGGTTGACTGAGGCTTTCTTAAACGCAGAGGTCGCAGCGGACTCGCGGAGGCCGCAGGGAGATTACCTCTCAAGTCCGAGCTGCAACCCCGGCCTGAGTCCGAGCGCCGCGCCGCGGCTGGTGCTTTCGAGCGAGCACTTCCGCGTGAGCTACCCTGCGCGCGTCGCGCGGGGCGAGGTCGAGTCGGCGCTGCGGACGCTCGAAGCGGCGCGCGCCGACTTGTCGCGCCGTCTGGAGAGCGCGTCGGTGGGCGGCGGCGTGCCGACCGTCGAGGTCTTCGTCTACGAGACGACCGGCGACTTCGTCGGCGCGACGGGGCAGCCCGCCTGGGTCGCGGCCTCGACCGAGGGGCGGCGCATCGGGCTTCAGCCGCTCGAAGTGCTCAGGCGTCGCGGCGTGCTGGCGACGACTCTGCGCCACGAGTTCGTCCACGCGGCGCTCGACACACTCGGCCACGGTCACGCGCCGCGCTGGCTCGTCGAGGGTCTGGCCGTCTACGCCGCGGGCGAGGGGCCGCAGCTCGCGCGCAGCGCGCCGCGTCAAACCATCCCGACCGACGAGCTTGAAAGCCGCCTCGCGCGTCCCGCCTCGCCGCAGGAGATGCGCGCTCTCTACGCCGCGGCCTATCGTGCGGTGAGCGAACTCATCCGGCGCGAGGGCGAGGCGAGCGCGTGGCAGCGCGCGGTTAGCTGAGAGATCGTTTAAGAGAGGCTCCTGCCGTCGAAGCGGCGCGATTGCCGGGTCTTTAAAGGCGCGCCGGGATTTGCTTCACCCACCCCGGGCCGGATAATCTTCAAGTCCAGATGCCCAACGAATCTCCGAACGGCGGGACAAACCGCTTCGCCGTTTACGCCTTCGGCGTGACGGCGCTGACGCTCGCCGTCATCCTTTGGGGAGCTTACGTGCGCGCGTCGCGTTCGGGCGACGGCTGCGGCGCGCACTGGCCACTGTGCAACGGCACGGTCGCGCTGCCGCAGGCGGGCGAGACCAGGACGCTCGTCGAGTTCGCGCACCGCGCGACGAGCGGGCTTGACGGTTTGCTCGTCATTCTGCTCGTCGTGTGGGCGTTCAGACGTTACCCGCGCGGCCACGCAGTCCGCACCGGCGCGACACTCACGGCAATCTTCTTCGTCGCCGAATCGCTCATCGGCGCGGGGCTTGTGCTCCTGGGACTTGTGGCGAACAACGCCTCGCTCGCACGCGCTGCGTACCTCTCGGTTCATCTCGTCAACACGTTCGCGCTGCTCGCTTCGCTGGCGCTGACGGCCTGGTGGGCCGCTGTCGGAGTGTCTGCGCGCGCGCGTCTGCGGGAGTTCCTGAGCGGGCGCGCGGGCCTGGCGCTCGCGTGTGCGCTCGCGCTGGGCGTGAG
>JALZHC010000395.1 GCA_030914105.1 Acidobacteriota bacterium | reverse complement strand
GGAACACCTCCACTTATAATTCGAGCCGCGCCGTCTACTCCATCCTCGGCTTCTTTCGCCGCGTCCTGATGGGCGTCCGTACCGTCATCGAGAATCATTACCTGCGGCCCGAACGCTGGTTCGAGCGCGGCCTGTTCCGAGAGCTTGAGCGGCGCGGCTATCTTTACGCCGGGCTGAACGAGCCGGGCGCAGGCACGCTCCACTACGACGTGCGAGATTTGGCGGCGAACAAGAACATGGGCGAATGGGTTCCGCGCTGGTGCTTCTGGTGGATCAACTGGGCGCTGAAGGATTCCGGCGGGCGCTGCTCGCTCAAGCTCGACTGGTTCGCGGGCCGAAGGATTGAACCCGACGCCGAAGAGCCGCCGCGCGTCGTCGGAAACTTGCGAGACCGCAACGGCGAACTGCTTTCAGACCATGACCCAATCGTGCTGGACTTCAGCCTGAGTTATTCGTCGCCGGACGCAAGCGAGCTGTAGGCCGCGCCGGCGGCGAGGCCGCCGAGGAGGTACCAGGCGACGGTCATCAGTTGCGTCTGCGGCGAGTCTTCGGTCGGCTGGCGGCCCAGGCCGAGCGGTTCGGGCAGGTAGACGGCGGCGAGTCCGGCGGCGAGCCCGAGGAGCGCGCCGTTGCGCATGGCGTCGCGCGAGTGGCCCGCGCCGACAAGGCTGTAGTAGAGCGAGTTCGAGAGGAGGTCGCCGACGAGCGCGGCCTCGTGCAGAGGGACGGGCGGGTCAACGTCCACGGCGTGCGCCGCCTTCGAGAGCGCGCGCATGCCGAGCACGTCCATGCGCGGCGCGTCGTCAATGAAGCGCCGCGCCGTCTCGTGAATCAGCGTGAGCGCGCACGCGCCCACCAGACCGCTCCCCAGAGCCTTCAGCATCCTCGTTCGCTCCTCGTCAGTTGGACTTGGCCGAGCCTCAGACCTCTTAAGCCTTCCCGCCCGCGTCTTCCGACCGCCGCCACTTCTCACTCTCGTCTCCGACCGCCCTCTTCTTACCCGTTTAATGTTGCGGAAGTATCAAGCTGCGCGCCTCAGGCGCTCCGCTCTTCGAGCCTGAACCAGTAGAAGCCGAAGGGCGCGAGCGCGAGCTGGTAGGGCTTTGAAGTGATGACGGGGAAGCGCGTCTTGCCGAGCATCTCGACGGGCGCGCGCCCCTCGAACTCCGAGAGGTCAAGCTCGACGGGCTGCGCGAACTGCGAGAGGTTGAAGACGCAGAGCACCGTGTCTGGGTCGTGCTCGCGGAGGAAGGCGAAGATTTTGCGGTTCTCCGGCTTGACGAAGCGCATCGCGCCGCGACCGAAGACGTGGTACTCCTTCCTGAGGAGAATCATCTGCCGCATCCAGTTCAAAAGCGACGTGTCGTAGCGCGCCTGCGCCTCGACGTTGACGACCTGATAGCCGAAGAGCGGGTTGCTGATGACGGGGAAGTAGAGCTTCTCGAAATCCGCGCGCGAGAAGCCGGCGTTGCGGTCGGAAGACCACTGCATCGGCGTGCGCACGCCGTCGCGGTCGCCGAGGTAGATGTTGTCGCCCATGCCGATCTCGTCGCCGTAATAGAGGAAGGGCGAGCCGGGAAGGCTGAAGAGCATCGCGTGCAGAAGCTGTATGCGCCGGTTGCTGTTATCGAGAAGCGGCGCGAGGCGTCGGCGGATGCCGACGTTGAGGCGCATGCGCCGGTCTTTCGCGTACTCGTTATAGAGATAGTCGCGCTCTTCATCCGTCACCATCTCCAGGGTCAGCTCGTCGTGGTTGCGGAGGAACATGCCCCACTGGCAGTTCGAGGGGATGTCGGGCGTGCGCTCTAAAATCTCGACGATGGGCCGCCTGTCCTCCTGCCTGAGCGCCATGAAGAGGCGCGGCATGATGGGGAAGTGATAGTTCATGTGGAACTCGTCGCCGTCGCCGTCGCCGAAATATTCGACCACGTCTTCGGGCCACTGGTTGGCCTCGCCCAAGAGCAGCGCCGTCGGGTGTCGGCGCTCGACGTGCGCGCGAAGTTTTTTGAGGAAGGTGTGCGTCTCGGACAAGTTCTCGCAGTTCGTGCCCTCGCGCTCGTAGAGATAGGGCACGGCGTCAACGCGGAAGCCGTCAACGCCGAAGTCGAGCCAGTAGTCAACCACATCGAGCATCGCCTGTTGGACTTCCGGGTTGTCGTAGTTGAGGTCGGGCTGGTGGCTGAAGAAGCGGTGCCAGTAGAAGCCTTGCCCCGACTCGCACCAGGTCCAGTTCGACTTCTCCGTGTCGGTGAAGATGATGCGCGCCTCTTTGTAACGCTCCGGCGTGTCGCTCCAGACGTACCAGTCGCGTTTGGGCGAGTCGGGCGCGGCGCTCGCCTCTTTAAACCAGGGATGCTGGTCGGAAGTGTGGTTGACGACGAGGTCTGTGATGACGCGTATCCGGCGGGCGTGGGCCTCTTCGAGGAAGCGGCGGAAGTCTTCGAGCGTGCCGTATTCGGGGAGGATCGAGTAGTAGTCGGCGATGTCGTAGCCGCCGTCGCGCAAAGGTGAGGCGTACATCGGCAGGAGCCAGAGGCAGTCAACGCCGAGCCACTGTAGATAGTCGAGCTTCTCCGTGAGGCCACGGAAGTCGCCGACGCCGTCGCCGTTCGAGTCGTAGTAGCCGCGGACGTAGATTTCGTAAAAGACGGCGTCCTTGAACCAGAGCGGGTCGTTGCTGAGCCTGCCCGTCTCGGCCATCAGTCCAGTCCCTCCTCGTCTGACTTGTCGGTTTAAAATGCAAGATACCGGCAAGGCGGCGGGGAAAGCAAGTGATGAGCCAGTAGTCAGTAGCCAGTAGGTGCTAAGGAGGGGCTTGACGCTTCCACTCAGGCCGCGCGACGAAGGAAGCTTCTTCTACTGGCTACTGACTACTGGCTACTGCTTTTCTGTGGTTAGCCACAGCGCGCAGAGGCGTGCGGGCACGCGCCGGCACTGTCAGCAGCCGTCTCGCGCGCGTCTGGCGGTCTCGGCGATGATGCGCTCGGTCGCCGCTGAGTCGTTTGGTCGCGGGACGGGCGCGTGGGCCGGCAGCGGCGTGCGTTGACGGCGGCGCAGCGGCGGCGGCAGAAAAGGCGAGACAATTATTGACAGCCGTGTTAGCTTAAACGCACCCGTTCGTTCGGCTGAGTTCTCGCCGGAAGCTTTGTTCGTCGAAAAGATGCTAACCCCTCCGCGTCTAACTCTCGGTCTCGCCGGCCTCGTCGCGCTCTCCCTCTTCGCAGCCTGCCAGCAGACGCCCGCACGCGCCGACGCTCGCGCGCGCGCCCGCAACTCCGACGCACGCGCCCGCAACGCCGAAGCCTCCGACAGCGTCGCGCCAGCCGAAGCGGCCTACACGGTCGCGCCGGTCGAGGCGCGCTGGGACGACTCGGACTCGGACGGCATCCCAGACCGCGAAGAGCTGCGCTCGTTCGGCGACCGCGAGAGCTTCCGCGAGTGGTTCACGGCCATCGCCGAGCAGCAGTTCTACGAGCCGAGCAAGGAGTGGAACGCCGATCAGCGCGACTGCGCCGGGCTGGTACGCTTCGCTTGGCGCGAGGCGCTGCGCACACACGACCGCGCGTGGTTCCTGCGCATGGGCGAGTCTTACGACCCCGTCGCGCCGGACGTTCGCGCCTACACACTGGAGCGCAGCCCCGTCGGCGAAAAACTCTTCCGCACGACGGCAGGCTCCTTCGACGAGTCGAACCTCTCTGACGGAACTTTCTCGGAGTTCGCAGACGCGCGCACGCTCAAGGAGTTCAACGCGCGCTTCATCAGCCGCGACCCTTCGGGCGCGCGCCCCGGCGACCTGCTCTTCTTCCAACAGCCCTGGGCGCAGAAGTACCCGTACCACGTGATGATCTACCTTGGCCGCGCACGCCGAGGCGGAGAAGGCGCGGACGACTGGGTCGTCTACCACACGGGCAGCTCGCCCGCAGACGCCGGCGAGGTCAGGAAGGTTCGGCTCGCAGTGCTCGCGCACCACCCGGACGCGCGCTGGCGTCCCGTCGCGGCGAACCGAAACTTCCTCGGCTTTTACCGTCTGAAGATTCTCGAATGAAAACAGTAGTCAGTAGCCAGTAGGGGTAGTCAGTTGAACGACGTTATGTATCGAGACCTTAAAATGAAAACGCTAACGCCGCCTTCGCGCAAACTACTGGCTACTGGCTACTGACTTCTGGCTACTCGGAGAGCTTATGTCCCGACGCACACTGCTCACGTCCATCGTCGTCTACCTGGCGGCTCTGCTGCTCGTCGCCGGCTTCGTCATCGCGCGCGTGAAGACGCAGCATCACTTCGCGGCGCAGACCGCGCCGGAGACTCTGCCGGAGACGGGGCGCACGCCCACGCCGCCCGAAGAGCACGCCAAGCCCTTCTTCTCGCTCCACACCAACCGCACCTACGCGACGACGGATCGCGCGCGCGTCTGGGTCAACTACCGCGGCGTGGACTCTCTGGACTTCCGCGTCTACAAGGTCAAAGACCCCGTGCAGTTCTTCCGCCAGCTCGACAACCCGCATCAGGTGGGCGAGGACGAGGAGGAGCAGGTCGGCGAGATGACCAAGCGCAAGCCGACCTTCCTCGAACGCCTCCGGCAGTTCAAAAGCTGGGGCTACGGCCTCATCAAGTCTTACGTCCGCGCGCAGCTCCAGAACCAGTCGCGCAAAGGGTTCAACCAGAAGTTCCGCCCCGAAGAGGACGACACGAGCTACCGCACGCCGCTCTCTGTGGCCGACTATGCGCGCGTGCCTCTCCTGAACCCCTCGCAGATGGTCAGCAGTTGGCG
>JALZHC010000043.1 GCA_030914105.1 Acidobacteriota bacterium | reverse complement strand
GTCGCGGCCCGACGCGCAGGGCGTGGAGCGCCGCGTCGAGGCGCTGCTCAAGCAGTTGACGCTCGAAGAGAAGATTGAGCTGCTCGGCGGCGTTGACGACTTCTTCGTCCGGCCCGTCAAGCGGCTGAACCTGCCGCGCCTGAAGATGGCCGACGGGCCGAACGGCGTGCGCAACTTCGGCCCCGCCACGGCCATGCCGAGCGGGTTGGCGATGGCGGCCACGTGGAACACTCAGACCGTCGAGCACGTCGGCACAGAGATCGGCCGCGACGCGCGCGCCAAGGGCGTCCACTTCCTCTTAGGCCCCGGCGTCAACATCTACCGCGCGCCGATGAACGGCCGCAACTTCGAGTACATGGGCGAAGACCCCTTCCTCGCCGCGCGCACGGCCGTCGCCTACGTCCGCGGCGTGCAGGCGCAGGGCGTCACCTGCACCGTCAAACACTTCGCCGCCAACAACTCCGAGTTCGACCGTCACAACACGGACTCCGTCGTTGACGAGAGGACGCTGCGCGAAATCTACTTCCCGGCCTTCGAGGCCGCGGTGCGCGAGGCGCGCGTCGGCGCCGTGATGAGCAGCTACAACCTCGTCAACGGCGAGCACGCCTCGCAGAACCGCCACCTGCTGACCGAGGTCGCGCGCTCGGACTGGGGCTTCGACGGCGTGATGATGTCCGACTGGTTCGCGACCTACGACGGCGTGGCCGCCGTCAACGCCGGCCAGGACTTGGAGATGCCCTTCGCGGCGAACATGAACCAGCGGGTGCTGAAGCCCGCCATCGAGCGGGGGCAGGTCTCGGTCGCCACCATCGACGAGCACGTCCGCCGCATCCTGCGCACGGCCGCGCGCTTCGGCTGGCTCGACCGCGACCAGACGGAGGCGAGCATCCCGCGCTTCAACCAGACGGGGCGCCAGGCCGCGCTCCAGGCCGCGCGCGAAGGCATGGTGCTTTTGAAGAACGAAGGCAACCTGCTCCCTCTGAACAAGTCGAGGGTCAAGACCGTCCTCGTCGTCGGCCCCGACGCTTACCCGGCTGTGCCGGTCGGCGGCGGCAGCGCCGGCGTGCAGCCTTTCGCCGCCGTCAGCTTCCTCGAAGGCTTGGCGGGCACGCTCGGCCCCGCCGTAAAGGTTTTGTACAGCCGCGGCATCCCCACGCTCGGCGAGATGGCGGAGGCGACCGACTTCACGAACGCCGCGACGAACGGCAAGCCCGGCCTCACCGCCGAATATTTCCGCGGCGAAGAGATGCAGGGCCAGCCCGTCGTCACGCGCAACGAGTGGCACGTCAACTACGGGCCGGGCGCGCGCGGCTCTCTCCCCGAAGGCACGCTCTCTTCGCGCTGGACGGGCTACTACACGCCGAAGTCAGCGGGCGCGCACGACATCTTCGTCGAGTCAACGGGCGAGGACGGCGGCTACCATCGCCTCTACGTTGACGACAAACTGGTCATTGACAACTGGAAAGTCTCGAAGACCCTGGCCGGTTACGTGACCTTGCAGCTCGACGCGCGACCGCACAAGCTCGTGCTCGAACAGCACGGTCGCTCCGGCTGGCTCGGCGCGAAGCTGAAGCTGGGAGTGGTGCGGCGCGGCTCTGCCGTGGACGCGGAGGCCAAGCAGTTGGCCGCGCGCGCCGACGCCGTCGTCGTCGCCGCGGGCTTCGGGCCTGAGACCGAGAGCGAGGGCGCAGACCGTACCTTCGGCCTGCCGCCCGGACAGGACGAGCTAATCAACGAGATGGCCGCCGCCAACCGGAATACGATTGTCGTCGTCACCTCCGGCGGCGCGGTGGACATGAGCGGCTGGCTCGAACGCGTGCCCGCTCTGATCGAAGCCTGGTATCCGGGGCAGGAGGGCGGGACGGCGCTCGCCGAAATCCTCGCGGGCGAGGTGAACCCTTCGGGCCGGCTGCCCGTCACCTTCGAGCGGCGCTGGGAGGATAACCCCGTCCACGATAGCTACTACCCGGCAGCCGGCACGAACCGCGTCGAGTACAAGGAGGGGGTCTTCGTCGGCTACCGCGGCTACGAACATAACAACACGAAGCCGCTCTTCCCCTTCGGCTACGGTCTCTCCTACACGACCTTCCGTTACGCGAACCTCAACGTCCGCCCCGCCGCCGCGAAGCCCGCTGCCAGCGCCGCGTCGGAGCCGCTCTACGAGGTTTCATTCGACGTGAAGAACACGGGCACGCGCGAGGGCGCGGACGTGGCCGAGGTCTATGTCGGCGACACGCACACGACGAAGGTCGCGCGCCCGTCGAAGGAGCTGAAAGGCTTCGTGAAGGTCTCTTTGCGTCCCGGCGAGACGCGCCGCGTGAGCGTGCTGCTCGACCGCCGCGCCTTCTCCTACTACGACGCCGCCGCCAGGCAGTGGCGCGCAGACCCCGGCGACTTCGACCTGCTCGTCGGTCGCTCCTCCGAACAGATCGAACTGCGCGGCAAGCTCACACTGAAATGATGAACGCGGAAGGATGAAGTGAAAGCAGTAGCCAGTAGATAGTAGATAGTAGTCAGTAGGAAAGCATCTGCCTTCATGCTGGCTCCTGACTACTGTCTACTGGCTACTAATTCATTATTCATCCTTCCGCGTTCATCATTTCATCTCGGCACGGCCCCGCCCGCTCGGACGACGCGAATCCAGTGGTCGGTGAACTCGTAGTGCATCTCCGGAAGCGAGACCTTCGGCATGTGGCAGGTGGCGCACTGCTTCGTCGAGACGGGGCAGGCCGGGGCCGAGCGCGCCTCGGTCTTCGCCTCCCGGTTGTTTGAGAGGTGGCAGGCGAGGCACTTCGAGTCGTAGAAAGATTCGTCGTGCCGGAGCTGGTCGTGCGGGTCGTGGCAGGCGACGCAGGAGATGCGCGGGTCGTTAAGGAGGTGGCCGCGGCTGTTGAAGAGGCGGTAGGGCTGGAAGCGTATGTTGGCCGCGCCGCCCTGCGCGGCCAGAGACATCACCGTGTCGAAGCTCTGGTGGCACGCGCCGCAGAACTCCTGCGACAACTCGAACGAGTCGAGGCTCGTCGGGTTAAAGATTTTCGGGTCTCTCAAGTCCTTCGCGCGCGCGGCGGCGACGTGAGCCTGGCCCGGCCCGTGGCAGGCTTCGCAACTGACGCCCGCCGCGGCGCGTCCCGTCTGCAAGCGCGAGCCGCCGGCCTTCGGCGTCGTGTGGCAGTTGAAACAACCCTCGGCGGCCTCAAGGCTCATGGGCCGGCCCAGCGCGTCTTCGAGCGACGTGGGGACTGTGCGCGGATGTTGGATCGTGATGTCGAGGCCGCCGAGCGACGTGAAGTAGCTGACACGGCTTTCGTAGAACGTGCCATTGTGTTTGAAGATGTAGGTCTGTCCGGCGACGCCCTGGCCGAAACAGAAGAGGACGGGTTCGGAGATCGTGCCCGCGCCGTCGGCGACCGTGTAGGTCGCGCGTTCGCCGTCGCGCGTGACGTTGTAAGTGTATGGGCCGTTGCGGAAGGTGAGGCGCGCGTGGGTCTTTAAGATTTCGCAGTCGGCCGGCGTCTCGGAGGCGCGGCCCATCGGCGTGCCGCCTTGCGTGCGCGCCTCCTTCGCGTGACACTCGGCGCAGGCGCTCGCGCCCGCGTAAGCGCCGCCGGAGTAGTCGCGCGCGGGACGCCACTTTGAAAGGTCGCCGCCCACGCGCTTCTGCACGCGCCCGCTCGTCAGAAGCGAGCCGCAGAAGACGGCGATGGCGCACGCGAGAATGAAGGAGAGTGCGAGACCTCTCTTAACTCCGTCTCCCATTAGCTTATACGTCGCAGAAGTTGGCCGAGTGCTGAAGCGGCGGCGGCGAGTTCCTGACGGCGTGCGGGCCGCGCCAGATATGCTCTCCGCGCGGGGAAGCGTGCGTCGCCGCCGCACGCCGTTTCCACAAACTCGACGCCTGCGGCTATACTCTCCTTCTTCCGCCCGCTTTGTCGAGAGTCAAAGCGCCCGACTCTTCCAGCCGACCGCCGTGGAGGTAAAGCGTGTCTTTCAAAAATTCTTGGCTCGTGCGCCTTTTAAACGCAGCGGCGCGAGCGCAGGTCAGTACCGTGAGCGGTAGCGGCCGGGTGTGCCGCCACAAGAAGACTCGCGCGCTCAAGCGCGGCCTTAGCCCGTCGCTACCACTCCGGGTACTGACCTGCTTCGCCGCCGTCTCTCTGTCTTTCGGCCCGGCGCTCTCGCAGGCACAGCAGAGCAAGCCCCAGCAGAAGGACGATGAAGAGGTCGTGACGGTTCGGTCGCACCTCGTCAACGTTGACGTGACGGTGAAGGACAAGAAGGGGAACTTCGTCAACGACCTCAAGGCCGAAGACTTCACCGTCTACGAAAACGGCGTGCGCCAGCAGGTCGAGTTCTTCAACCCGCCGCTCTCCGGCGCGGCGACGACGACGGCAACAGCGGCGGCGACGCCGACCGGCGAAGCGTCCCGGCCCGGCGTCGCGGTCGCTTCGGCGTCGCGCGCTCAGGCCGGCATGCCGCGCAACGTCATCTCGCTCGTGCTCGACGGCCTGACGACCGACACGGCGAACATGAAGCGCGTGCGCGACGGCGCGGTCAAGTACATCAAGGAGCAGGTGACGGACGGCGACGAGGTCGCGCTCTTCGCCGTCACCGGCGGACTGCAACTGCTCCAGCCCTTCACCAACGACAAGGCGAAGCTGCTCGCCGCCGTCGACAGAGCCTCGAACGCCTCCACCGTCTCGAAGGGTTTCGAGATGCGCGACATTCAGGAGAACATCGCCAGGCTGCGCGAGAAGGCCGACGGCTTCGACACGCACGACGCGACCTCCGCGACGAGTCAGGGCGGGGCCGAGGCGCTCATGGCCGCGATGATCGCCGAGCGCGTGCTTCAGGAATACTTGCGCCTGCGCACGGCGCTCGGCCTCCAGCAGGCTCGGCCCATCCTCGCCGCGCTCGCGGCCATCTGCGAGGCGCAGCGCACCATCCCCGGCAAGAAGACGCTCGTCCTCTTCTCCGAAGGCTTCGTCTCGCCGGAGGTGCTCGACTGGCAGGTGCAGAGCACCGTCGACATCGCCAACCGCGCCAACGTCGCCATCTACGTCATCGACGCCGCCGGACTAAAGGGCGGCACGCCGCAGTCCGGCTCTTACGTCCCGCCCTCGCCGCTCCAGGGCCTCGCCGCCGTGGGCCGTCCAGAGTCGCGCGCGCACACCGAAGGCGGCGAGAACGAGTTCGACCAGTCGCGCTTCGAGGGCAACAACCGCGAGCACGACATACTCTTCCGCATCTCCGGCGACACGGGCGGCAAGTTCGTCCGCGGCACCAACGACATCGCCCGCGGCCTGGAGCGCATCGACCAGGAGATACGCTCGCGCTACACGCTCGCCTACCAGAGCACCGACGCGAACTTCGACGGAAGTTTCCGCAAGCTCAAGATCGAAGTCCGAAGGCCGGACACGCAGGTCATCGCGCGCGCGGGCTACTACGCCATCGCGCCCGACCAGATCGTCCCGCTCTCGCCGGAAGAGAAGAAGATGCTCGCGGGCGTGCTCGCGCCCGAATCAAACTCGACGCTCCCGGTCTTCGTCGGGTTGAGCGCGTTTCGTTCGCAGGGCGGGCACTACGTCGTGCCGCTCGCGCTCGAAGTGCCGCACGACGCCGTGAAGTTCGAGCAGAGGGCCGACCGTCGGCGGATGCAGCTCGACGTGCTGGTCGTCGTCCGCGAGGGTCAGGAGCGTATTCTCTCGCGCCTCGGCGGCAGCTTCGACGTGCTGCTCACACAGGAGCAGTACCAGTCGGTCGTCGAAAACAATGTCTTCTACCGTCAGGACGTGGAGCTTGCGCCGGGCGCTTACAACGTCGACCTCGTCGTCCGCGACAGGCTTTCGGGGAAGACGGCGGCGCGCCGTGAGAAGCTCGTTCTGCCGGAGGCGGGCGCTGACTTCTCGATGACCGAAGCGGTCTTGAGCCGCCACGTCGAGCCTGCCAGGCAAGCGCCCGCCGCAGAGCAGCCCGCGCCCGCCGACGTGCTCAGCCACGGCGGCGCGCTCATCAGTCCTCTGCCGAGCCGCGAGTTCCGCGCCTCGGACAACCTGATCATCTTCTTCGACCTCTACAACGCCGCGCCGGACGCCGCCGGCAAGCCTAAAGTTTTAGTGACCGTGACTCTCCTGAGAGACGGCAAGCCCGCGCTCAAGCCCATCGCCTACGACCTGACCGAGGCCGAGGCCGAGCCTGTGCCGCACCTGACCTTCGCCAAGTTCATAACCCTGACGGGCCTTCAGCCGGGCAAGTACACAGCCCTCATCGAGGCCACCGACGCGGTCTCGCACAAGCGCGCCAAACAGGAGGCGTCATTCGTCATCACGAAGTGAACGCGAAAGGCTTGAAGGCAGTAGCCCGACCGTCAGGGAGGGCATCAGTCAGATGGCAGGAGGCCAGGCGCGGGGAGCAGGCCGAAGCCGCCGTCGCTCCTCCTGCCGTCTGCCTCCCGCCTCGGCCTCCTGTTTTCCGGCGAACCCGCGCGGCGCGGCGGGCATCCGATGAGTGCCCTCTCCCTGTCCGGACGTACCGAGTTGAAAACAACCCACGGCCTATGAAAGACTTCCCGTCTATGAAGAGAACGAATGCCGTCCTGTGCGCCGCCGCGCTCACGTTGCTCGCCGCCGCGCTCGCCTCCGCGCAGTCAGGCGCGACGCGCCCCCGCCGCGTGACGCCCGTGCAGCCCACGACCGACGCGAGCAACGCGACGGCGAGCACGACGCAGCCCGCCTCGACTTCCGCGCCCTCTTCGGCCTCGGCCTCGACGGCGCACGCCTTCTCGCTCTTCCAGCAGAAGCGTTTCGACGCGGCGCTCGCCGAAGCCAAACAGGTCGCCGCCGCCGACCCGAAGAACTCCGAAGCCTGGAAGCTCGCCGGCTTCGCCGAGATCGGTTTGAAGCGCTTCACCGACGCCTCCGAAGACCTCCGCCGCGCGCTCGACCTCCAACGCGCCGAAGGCAAGCCCGACCCGCACACGGAAGACGCGCTCGCGCAGGCCTACTTCTTCGCCTCCGACTACGAGCAGGCGCTCCCGCTCCTCGTCGCCTCGACGACGCGCGCCGGCGCGAAGCCCGACGCGGCCACGCTCTCCTACCGCGGCATCGCCGAGATGAACCTCAAGAAGACTGCGGACGCCGAGCGCACCTTTGGCGAAGTCCTGAAGCTCGACCCGAAGAACAAGCCCGCGCTCCTCTACCTCGGCCAGATGGCGTTTGCGCGTAACGACTACACGGCGGCCATCAACATGCTCAACCGCGCCACGCTCGCCGACCCGACCTACGCGCAGGCCTGGGAGCTTCTCGCGCAGGCTTACATGTTCCGCGGTCGCAGCGCACAAGGCGCAGCCTCCGACGCTGACTTCCTCGCCGCCGTCCGCGCCACCGACTCGCTCGCCAGGCTCAGGAACGACGACCAGACCGCCGCCCTCCAGGGGCAGGCGCTCTTCTTCGCCAAGCAGTACGAACGCGCCGCCGTCGTGCTCGAACGCGCCGCCGCCTCGCCGAAGGCGCAGGACGCGCTCTTCTTCCTCCTGGGCTACTCCTACTTCCAGACGAAGAACTATCCGAAGGCCATCAACGCGCTCGAACGCGCCGCGCAGAAGACGCCCGACAACGCGGACATCTACCGCCTGCTCGGCTTCTCCTACGAGACGACCAAGCAGTACGCCAAGGCGCTCGCCGCCTACGAGCGCGGCCAACAGCTCGTGCCCGCGGACGCCTACTTCAAAGAGTCAGCCGACCGCGTCCGACCGCAGGTCAAACAATAAGTTCCAGGTTCCAGGTTCCAAGTTCGCAACGCCAGCCGCGGAGTTAGTGCTCTTCGGCTGGCGCTTTCCTTTTAGCTCCGCCCAACGACCGGCCTTCAACTTTGAAGCTTGAATATCCTGGGACTTGGAACTTGAAACTTTGAACTTTACCCTTGAACTTTGAACCCTCCCCGCGTAGCATCGCCCCCATGAGGAACATAAACTTTTCTCGCGCGAAGGCGCGGAGCGTTGCGGTTCTGCTCGCCGCCGCACTGTCGCTGCTCGTGTCGGCGGCGGGCGCGCGTGCGGCGAGCTGGAAGGGGTTGGAGCCGTTCGTGTCGAGGCGTGCGGACGTGGAGCGCGTGCTCGGCGCGCCGGTCGCGGACATGATGGCCGAGGAGGGGGCGCTCAAGTTCAACGTCTCCGGCGGCTCCGTCATGATCTTCTTCGTCACGCAAAGGTTCGTCACCACCAAGCACCTCTCGCCCAAGCTCGAAGGCACAATCCTACAGATCGTCCTCTCGCACGACCACGCCGCGGACACGCCGGAGTCCATGAATCTGGTCAACAACAAGGCGTTCAAGCGGGAGGCGAAGGGCGAGGTCGAGAAGTACACGGACGAGAAGGAGGGCATCGTCTACACCTTCGTCGGCAGCCACCTCAAGACGACGCGCTATGCCTACTCCGAGCAGCAGCTCGCGCGCATCGAGAGGGGGCAAAGCCCCAAGTAGTGAATCGTAAATCGTAAATCGTGAATAGTGTTTGCGCGGTTCTTAAGTTGAGCGGGTACCGCGCGACTTGGGCTGGCGAAAACTATTTACGATTTACGATTCACCGTTCACGGCCTTTTATGCTTTACCGCACGCACGTCATCAGCGCGCTCGAAGAGCGGCGCGAGGAGTTCGTTACCTTCGGGCGCGCGCTCGTCGAGGACGTACTCGCGTCGGCGCGCCGTCTGCGCGCGCTCGGCGGGCGGACTGCCGCGGACGTGAAGCGCGAGTCGGGCGCTCTCTCTGCGCGCATCAGCTTCCCCTCGGACGAGCTTGACGGCGCGGGCGGCATGGTCGTGCGCTTCGACCGGCGCTGGCGCTCGCACGAGGAGGCGCGGCGCTGGGCGCTCGAAACCTTGCGCGGGCGCGTGACGTTTGCGGCCGACGGCAGCCAGGTCTTTCCGGGCCGCGAGGCCAGCGTCCCCGTCGCCGCCGTGCAGGTCGCGTCCTTCGAGAACCCGCACTCTGCGGAAGGCCGCTACCTCAAGGACGTGCACTTCGAGGTCATCACGCCCGAACAGCTCCTCGGCGGCGGGCGCGCATACGAAAGCCCCGACCAGATCGTCGGCGCGCGCCGCTTCGAGCTTGAGGCGCAGGCCGTCCGAAAGTTTCTGGAGAGGTGGCGCGGCTGGCGTGAGAGAGGCGAGCGAGTGCCCGTGGCCTTCTTCGACAACACGCTCGTCGTCTCGTCGCGGCGCAAGGACACGGAAATCCTCTTCTCGAAGCGCTACACCTCGGCGCTCTCCGAACTCATCCTGCTCTCGCGCGAAGCGCAGGTGCCGGTGGTCGGCTACGTCGACCACTCCTACGCGCCCGACATGCGCGACCTGCTCGAAGCGCTCGACCCAGACCTGCCGCCGACGAAGGTCTACGACGCGCAGCTCCTGCGCGCGCACGGCGAGGGCGACCCGCCGCTCTTGGAATCATGGGGCGACCGCACGGTCTTCTGGCACTGCCAGCGCCAGAACCTCGCCGAGAGCTTCTTCGACGAACGCGCCGCGCCGCTCGTCGGCTTCGTCTACTTGCAGACGACGGGCGAGGGCCATCCCGCGCGGCTCGACATCCCGGCCTGGGTCTACGAGTCCGGGCTGCTCGAAGAAGTCCTCGACGCGGTGCGCGCCGAGTGCGTCGTCGGCAACGGCTACCCCTACGCCATCGAGACCGCCGACGAGGCCGCCGTCATGACCGCGCGCGACCGCGAGCACTTCCTGCGCGTCATGCAGGACTTCGCCGACCAGCACCGCCTCGACTTCCGCATCTCGCGCAAGGCCGCCAGCAAGGGCCGCCGCCGTTGAGCGAAGGCCGGAAATCTGTCATCATCGCCTCCGCACCGCGGCCAGAGCGCGCGGCTAAAACGATGAGCGTACCGAGAGACAACGCGCGATTCGGGCAAAGCGGCGATGACGTTTTCGCCGCGGGCGCACACGCCTGCCCCGCGTGCGGCGCTCGTGCGCGTCGCGCAGGGGCGCGCTACTGCTCGACGTGCGGGCAGAGCCTCGGCGATGAATACTTCCCGACCGACTCGCTGCGCGCCTCTTACCGCTTCGAGCGCGTGCCGCCGCAGGCGCGCGCGTCGGGCGCGGCGCGCATGCGTTCGAGCGCGTTGCGCGTGCGTTCGAGTGCGGCGCGCAGGGGCGGTGCCATGCGTCCGGGGGCCGGAGGGAGACTGATGCAGACGAGAAGCATGGGCGGAATCACGGCGACGGCGCGCGCCTTCGCGACTTACGCGCTCGTCCCGTACCTCGGCATACTCTTCTGTCCCGGCGCACTGCTGCTCGGCTTCGCGGGCCTGCTGCGCGCGCGCCGCACGCCCCACGCGTCGGGCGCGCGCCGCTCGTCGGCGCTCGTCTTCGCGCTGGGCCTCCTCATCCTGTGCGTGCAGCTCCTGCTCTGGTGGATTCTCTATAAGGTGCCGGAGTGGTCGCGCCAGATGGGGAATTTTTGATTGGAAGCTATTAGCTGTTGGCTGTTAGCTTTTGGCTTCGGCTTAGGACGAAGAACCTACCTGGACGAAGAAGATAAGGGCTAACAGCCAATAGCTAACAGCCGACAGCTTCCTAATGACTAAGATCGCCAGGATCGTCAAGTCGAACTCGCACGTGGACTACGTCGCGCGCGTGGTTGACGAGCTGGACGCCGACGAGCCGCCCGGCCCGGAGGATTACGGCTTCGCGCAGTTCGTCTCGGTGCCTCTGGCCGAGGGCGCGGAGGCGGTCGGCGTCGTCTACGACACGCAGCTCGCCAACCCCGACTACGCGAGCTTCGGGCCGCGCCTCTCCTCGCACGCCGAACTCAAGGTCTTAAGCCCTGACTTCCTGCACGAGCAGGGCGTGCTACTCGGCATACTCCTCGTCGGCTGGCGCGAGCGCGCCGGACGCGCGGAGTCGGGCGCGTCGGAGAGAGGCGGCACTCAGAGCGTCGGCGCGCGCGCCGTCGCGCCGCAAAGTAACTCGTCGGGCGGCGGCGTTTGGGCGAGTCAGCAGGGAGTGCCGCGCCGCGTCGTGCCCGTCGGCCAGGACGTGCTGCGGATGAGCGATGAAGAGGTCGCGCGGTTCCACCGCGGCGCTGACGGCTCGGTGCAGTTGCACTACTTCTCTCTGGTCGTCGCGCATGCCGGCCCGTTCGCAGTGCCTCTGGTCGAGGCCGTCATCAGTCAGCTCGAACCGGCGTGCGCGACGGCGGAGCGCCAGCGTCTCTGCGTTCTGAAAAAAAGCCTGGTCTGGCAACGAACGCTCGGCCAACTGCGTCTCTAAAGCGTAGACGGTCTGAGGAGGAAGCCCCATGATAAACGCAGCGAGACTTCTGCCCGCGTTCGCCTTCGCGGCGCTCGCGCTCAATGCCACAGCCGCACGCGCGCAGCACCCGCGCCCCGCAGACACGCAGACGCCCACGCCCGCCGCACAGCCCAACGCGCCGAAGCCACGCCCCGCGCCGCCCACCGTCAAGGCCAAGTACGAGGGCGGCGTCGTCGGCTACCGCAAGAGCGAAGGCACGATCAACTTCGACGATGCGAACAGCCGCCTCGTCTTCCGCGACAAGAATAACCGGGAGCTGTTCCAGATACCCTACAAGGCCGTCGTCATGGCCTGGCCCGACACGCGCTCGCAGACCTCGACGGCGGGGCGCGTAATCTCCGCCGTGCCCTACGGCGGCCTGCCCGCGCTTCTCATGAAGAGCAAGTCGCGCTACCTCAACATACGCTACCAGGACCCCGACATCGGCACCGAGGGCGCAGCCAGCTTCAAGCTCGGCGACAAAGACCTGCTCTACTCCGTCCTCGACACGCTCGGCGACAAGGCCGCACTCACACAGCGCGGCGACGCCTACATCCGCCCCAAGCAGACCTCGCAGACGACGCCCACCAGCAACCCCTGATAAAATTTCGGATTGCTGATTGATGAATGATGAAGGCCGCGCTGTCCAGACA
>JALZHC010000958.1 GCA_030914105.1 Acidobacteriota bacterium | reverse complement strand
GCCCGAAAAGGCGCAGGCCTCCTGGCGCAAAGCCCTCTCGCTCGCGGTAGAGGCCGCCGACACCGCCCGAATCAAAGCCAAGTTAAACGGCGAGAAGAATAAATAACCCTCGCCTCTTAAATAACCCTTGCCCGCCCGGCGAGAGAGCGGTAAAGTGTGCCCGCTTTTCTTCGGCGGCCCTACAGACCCGGCAGACTTTCTGACCGAGGCGGCACGGCTTTACCCTGAGCTTTCCCTTGCGCCGTCCCGGCGAATGGCCGGCTTTCCCAAAGCTAAGTAGTTTGGAATGTGCGGTTTGACCGGCTTTTTGTGTCCGCCGTCCGCGCCCCAAAGTTTTTCGATTGACGGTTGGCCAAACAGTGTTTTACAATTACCAACAGGTTGACCGCTTGCCCTTGTCTGGTCAATTTGAAGGCTTCCTCTGGCCCTGGGGTTTAAGTATTTCGAGGAGTTTCCCCCGATGTTTTCAAGGTGGTTCCCCCGGAGTGCATCCTTCGCGGGTGTGTCTCAGGCATTCATTCTCGTCTCTTCCCTGGGTCTCGCCGCAGGTACGTCTTTTGCCAAGGTCGGAAACGGCACGCCGAAGTCTTCCGAGCGCCAGACGGAGCAGCGGCCCGTCGCGCGTCTCGTCGGCAGCCCGCGCCAGCAAGTCCCGCAGAGCACGCGCGCGCGCATGGTTGCGCGCTTGACGACGCCGCAGCCTACCTCTTACGCGCCCGCGACGACCTACACCCCGGCAGCGACCTACGCGCGTGCGATGCCCGCGGCCTCAACCGACTCGACGGGCGACGAGCGCCGCGCCTTCGACCTCGTCAACGCCGAAAGGCAGAAGAGGGGACTCCGCCCGCTCGTCTGGGACGCGTCTCTGGCGCGGCTCGCGCGCTACCACTCGGCGACGATGGCGCGCGACGGCGTTCTGAGCCACACAGACCGCGACGGACTCGACCTGTCGGGTCGCGCGCAGGTTCTGGGCCTTCACGGATGGCGCGCGCTCGGCGAGAACATCGCGTATAATCAGGGCTTCTCGGACCCGACGGCCTTCGCCGTCGAGCGCTGGATGGTCTCGCAGGCACACCGCGAGAACATCCTCAACGGCGGCTTCACGCACGCAGCGGTCGGCATCGCGCGCGCGGCGGACGGTCGCATATTCTTTACTCAGGTCTTCCTGGAGCGCTGACGCCTCGACTTCAAGTTCGCGTGAGAAGATGGGCGGCTGGCGCTTTCCGAAAGAGAAGGAGCCAGCCGCTCTCGCGTGTCGGAAGAAAAATTCACGCTCCCGGCCTTCGCCAAGATCAATCTCGGCCTGCGCGTGCGCGGGCGACGCCCCGACGGCTACCACGAAATCGAGACCATCTTCCAGACCGTCACACTCCACGACAAACTGACCTTCGAGACGAGCCAGGACGACGAACTCGAACTCGCCTGCTCCGACCCCGAAATCCCGACCGACGAAACTAACCTCGTCCTGCGTGCCGCGCTCGCTCTGCGCGAACGCTACGGCGCGGCGCGCGGCGCGCGCGTCACTCTGGAAAAGCGGATACCCGCGAGCGGCGGACTCGGCGGCGGTTCGTCCGACGCCGCGGTCACGCTCGTCGCGCTCGCGTGCCTCTGGGAAATTGAGACGAGCAAGGATGAGTTGGCAGAAATCGGCGCGCGTCTCGGCGCTGACGTGCCCTTTTTTCTGACGGGCGGGACGGCTTTGGGGACGGGCACGGGGGCGTCGATAACTCCGCTCGAAGACGCGCCGGAGATGCACTTGGTCGTCGTCACGCCGACCGCGAGGGTCTCGACGGCGGAGGCTTATAAGGCGCTCGGCGCTCCCGCCTTGACAAAGGATGAGGGGGTCGTTAACCTGTCTGTTTCGCGCGCAGGGGCCGGATTTTCCGGTTCTCTCCGTGAGGTGGCGGCGAACGATTTCGAGGCCGTCGTCGCGCGGCTGGAGCCGGAGACGGCGCGCGCGCACGACGCGCTTTTGGGCGCGGGCGCGAGTTGGGCGATGCTTTCGGGCAGCGGTTCGAGCGTCTTCGGAGTCTTTGACAGCAAGGGGGA
>JALZHC010000394.1 GCA_030914105.1 Acidobacteriota bacterium | reverse complement strand
CGGCTACAGTGCGCCCGCCGCGGCGACCTTCGAGCTGCGCGCACGGAAGTAGACGCGCGCCTCTTCAGCGCGCGGCGCGGGTCGCGGCATTTACTTCCCCGCACGGCTCACTAAACCCAGGTCTCCGTGCGCGCGTAGAAGCGCGCGCGCGCCCACACGTCGTTCATGTAGTCGCCGCCGGTCGTGCCCTGGTCGGAGTCGGGCGCGGGCAGGGCGTGGCCGCCGTTGTAGCGCGAGACGGCGGTCTGGAGTTGCTCGACGGGCGAAAGCTCCGTGAACTTGTTCCTCACCGCGACGAGCTTGTCGTGCAGGATTTTGGTCGCCTGGTTGATGTGCGGCTGGCCCGCGGGGCCGCCGTCGCGCTCGACGAAAGGGTTCTTGGTCACGTCCACCTGCATCAGGCCGAAGCCGTGGCCGTGGTCGCCCAGGCCGTTCTTGTCGAGCAGCGCGCCGCCGCGCGTCTCGCGGCTCGCAATCGCCGCGAGCAGCGCCGGGGGCAGGTCGAACTGCCGGCCCGCCGCGATGAACTTATCCTTGTGCTGGATGACGCGGTTGCGGTCGGTCTTCGCCATCGCCTCGGAGGCGCGCACGCCTGTGATGCCTTGCTGCGGCAGCTTGTCCTGCTTCGCGGTCTGATCCGAAGCTCCCTTTGAAGTGAACTGCGAGAGGATGGCATTCGGGTCTGCGCTCGAAGAAAGGTTCTCGCTCATTTCTAATCGCTCCTTTGCGGGCCGGGGTTTTGCGGCTTCCAAACGGGTATGCTGAAATGTCGGAAGACGTTTCGTCGGGTCTGGACAATATGAAAATCTTCAAGGTGCGCTCGCGCGAGCGCGAGGAGTTGGTCGAGATAACGGACGAGGTGCGGCGGCATTTGCGCGAGTCGGGCGCGCGCGAAGGCGTCTGCCACCTCTACGTGCGCCACACGACCGCCGGCCTCACCGTTAACGAGAACGCAGACCCGGACGTGTCCTCCGACATGCTCCACGCGCTTCGCACACTCATCCCGCAGCACGGCATGGGCTTCCGCCACGGCGAAGAGAACTCCGACGCACACCTCAAGACCTCTCTCGTCGGCACGAGCGTCGCCGTCCCCTTCGCCGAAGGCGAGCTGCTGCTCGGTCGCTGGCAAGGAATCTTCCTCTGCGAGTTCGACGGCGGGCGCGAGCGCGAAGTGATAATGCAAGTGATGAGGACTAAGGACTGAGTGCTGAGGACTGAGTGCTGAGGACTGAGTGCTGAGTTAAAAGCTGTCTTCAACTCAGTCATCAGTCCTCAACTCAGTCCTCAGCACTTGTTCTACCAGGCGCGCGACCACTTCGGCCCTTTGTGCTCTTCGTCGCGCAGGCGCGCGTTGATGCCGGCGCGCAGCTCGAGCAGGCGACCCAGGAGCCAGAGGAGGTCGGAGAGGCGGTTGAGATAGGGGACGACGTGCGGGCTGGTCTCGACGCCGGACTCGGAGAGGCGGACGACGGCGCGCTCGGCTCGGCGGCAGATGGTGCGCGCGAGGTCGTAGGCGGCTGCCGCCGCGTGCTCGCCCGGCAGAGACCAGTCGGAGAGAATCCCCTCTGTGGCCTCGATGCGGTTGACGTGCGCGGTCAAGGCTTCGACCATCGCGGGCGTGACGTAAGTCGTCGGCGATTCTTCGACGCCCGCGGGGCTGGCGATTGCGCCGGCGACCGTGAACAGCTCGCGCTGGACGGCCTTCGTCAGCTCACGCACCTCCGCGTCGTCGCAGATCGAACGAGCGAACCCAAGTGCCGCGCCCAGCTCGTCAACCGTCCCGTAAGCCTCGACTCTCAGGTCTGCCTTCGACACGCGCGCGCCGCCGATCAGTCCCGTCTCACCCTTGTCGCCGTGTTTGGTCGCGATGCTCATAAGCACTCCTTCGGAGTGCAGAGGTTAGATGTCAGATATCAGATGTCAGTTTTAGTCCTTACCGCACCGTGCGGTTTCCTTCACGGGCCGTCGGCGGTAAAGGCTCCTACCAACATCTAACATCTAACATCTAACCTCTGCTTTTCACATGGCCGCGTAGCGCTGCTGCCTTCTCAGAAGCCACAGGAACACAGGCCCGCCGGCGAGCGCCGTGATGGCGCCGACCGGCATCTCGCCCGCGCCGAGGGCCGTGCGCGCGACGGCGTCGGCGAGCATCAAAAACGCCGCGCCCGCGAAGAACGAGCAGGGCATCACGACGCGCACGTCCTCGCCGAAAAGAAGTCGGACGGCGTGCGGAACTATCAGTCCGACGAAGCCGATTGTGCCGCCGACCGCGACCGTCACGCCGACGACCAGCGACGCAGCGACGTAGACCAGGCGCTCGCTGCGCGCGACGTTGACGCCGAGGCTTCTGGCAGTCTCCTCGTCAACGGCCAGCAGGTGCAGGTCGCGCGTGAGCGCCAGAAGCACCGCCCAGCCCGGAACCAGAAAGATGAGCATCCGCCAGACGAGGTCGAAGCCGATCACGTCGAGGCTGCCGATCATCCAGCGCAGTATCTGGAGAGCGCGCGAGTAGTCGGCGAAGTATTGCAGGACGACGACGCCGGCGGCCGCGACCGTGTTGACGACGACGCCCGCCAAAAGCAGCGCGCCCGGCAGAACGGTCGCGCCCGTGCGCGCGAGCCTGTAGACCACGACGACGCTCGCGCACGCGCCCAGGAATGCGGCGACGAAGACAACGGGCAGCCCCGCCACACGCGACCCCATCCCGAACGCAATCGCCACGCTCGCGCCCAGCGCGCCGCCGCCCGACACGCCGAGCGTCAGAGGCTCGGCCAGCGGGTTTCTAAACAGCGCCTGCAAAGCCGCGCCGACAAGCCCCAGCGACGCGCCCACCACGCCCGCCAGCACGACGCGCGGCAGCCGCAGCTCGAAGAAGATGAGGCGCGCGCGCTCGTCCGTCCTCAGAGCGAGCAGGTCGAGCCGCTGATAGCCGACCCACAGCGCGACGAGCGTCGAAGTCGCGAGGGCGAGCGCCAGCCACATGAGCGCGCGGCGCAGGCGCACGCCCGCAGCCACAGATTTTTGATTTGCGATTCTTGATTTTTGATCTATCGCCAACTCGCGCGCGCCTTCCATCCGTCGCACCTCATTCTAAATCGCAAACCGAAAATCAGAAATCGCAAACCCTCAGAGTTCCGACCAGACGAACGTGTGGCCGAAGGCTCGGCGCGCGCGCACGTGCTCGTCGCCGTAGATTCCGGCGAGCACTTCGTCGCGCAAGACCTCAGACGGCGCGCCCGCGGCGAAGACCTCGCCGCAGCGCATGGCGAAGACCGAGTCGAAGGCCGGGTCTAAGAGCATCAGGTCGTGCGTCACGATGAGGGCCGTCATGTTCTGCTCGTCGCGAAGCCGCCGGAGGTGGCGCACGAGTCCGGCGCGGTGCTTGAGGTCGAGCGCGGCGGAAGGCTCGTCGAGCAGGAGGCACTCCGGCTCCTGCGCGAGCGCGCGTGCGAGCGCGACCGACTGCCGCTCGCCGCCCGAAAGCTCCGTGACGGGCCGCGCCTCAAGGTGCGCGGCGTCAACCGCATCGAGCGCCGCGCGCGCCGCCTCAACGTCGCGCGCCGACTCGAAGCGGAAGCGCGAAGTGTAAGGGCTGCGGCCCGTCAGCACTACTTCGAGCGCGCTGAAGGGGAAGACGGTCGAGATGGTCTGCGGCACGTAGGCCACTCGGCGCGCGCGCACGCGCGGCTCTACTGCCGAGAGCGGCACGCCGCCCAGGAAGACCTCGCCGCCCGAAGGCTTCAGCACACCGGCGAGCAGACGGATGAGCGTTGACTTGCCCGACCCGTTCGCGCCGACGAGCGCTGCCAGACGCCCGCGCTCGACCGCCAGCGACGCGCCGCGCACAACCTCCGCCCCTCCCTCCGAATAAGCGAAGCTCACGCCGCGCGCCTCGACGAGTGCGCTTGCCGCCTCGGCCTTTCGCGATTCCCCTTCCATCGTTCTTCAACGATGAACTCGGAACGATGGGCCGAACAACCCTCCGTCCTTAGTTCAGCGTTCAGCGTTCCGAGTTCATCATTTCTTCTCGAACGCCTCCGGGTGGATCAGCTCGGCGAACTTGCGCGCGGTGTCGGCGACGAACTGCGAGGGGTGCAGAACCGTCTCATCGCGGACTGCGTAGACGCGTCCATCGCGCACGGCGCGCAAGGAGGGCAGCTCTTTCCAGACGGCGAGCGTGTCCTCGTCGAACTGGCCGCCCTCTTTGTGCATCATCAGGTCGAGGATCACGTCGGGGTCGAGCGAGACGACGGCCTCCTTCTGCAATTTGCCCCAGCCCGTGCTCGAAGGTGGCGAGACCGGCTCGCCGCCCGCGGCCTCGATGAGCTGCGCGAGGAAGCTCCCCTGGGCTGCGGTGTAGATGTCGCGCAGAGTGCCGGGCACACGGTCAACGACGCAGAGCACGCGACGGCGCGGAAGCTTTTCGGTCGCGAGCCTGATGGTCTCTATACGAGCGCGCGTCTGCTCGGCGAGACGGCGCGCGGCCTCCTCGTCGCCCGTCGCCCGACCCGTCTGCTCGATTGCCGCGTATGCGTCTTCGAGCGTGCGGCCCGGCACGGCCAGCGTGCGCGCGCCCAGAGCCTCGATCTTGTCTTTGACGAACGGTGCCTGCGCGTCGGCGAAGACGACGAGGTCTGGACGCAAGCCGGCGATCTGCTCCATGTTCGGGTTGTTCCAACCGCCGACGCGCGGGAGCCTGTTCACCTCCGGCGGGTAAGTGCAGTAGTCAGAGACGGCGACCACGCGGTCGAACGCGCCGAGTCCGGCGAGAATCTCG
>JALZHC010000393.1 GCA_030914105.1 Acidobacteriota bacterium | reverse complement strand
CGGTTGAGCGAATAGACCGAACCTCGCTTAACGTTCAACCGGCTGCCTTCTGCCTTCCGCTCTCCGCTCTCTGCGGAAATTTCCCAAGCTCGTGGGCGAATACACACAGCGGGCGACGCGCGCGCGGGTGCGGGTCTTTGAAATTGGCGGGGCATGGCGGCGAAAGCCGCGGCGCGGCGGGCGCGGCGCGGCACCGGCACGGGGGTTGCGACTGTAAGGGGCGGGAATGGCCCGCACGGGCGGGAGACCCGGAGGTGTTGCTCCGATGAGATCGGACGTGGAACTTCAGCGCGACGTGATGAATGAACTCAAGACCGACCCGCGCCTGCACATCGCTGACCTCGAAGTGAAGGTCGAGGGCCGCGTCGTCACACTCAAGGGCAAGGCCGAGACGCCCGGCGAGCGCTGGCGCGCGCTCGAAGTCGCGCGCTACGTCGCCGGCATCGCGCCCGTCTCCAACCACATCGTCGTCCATCCACGTTAAGACAAAGGATGAAGGCGGAAGGATGAAGGGTGAAGTAGGCAATAGTAGTCAGGAGCCAGTATAAAGATAAATGCTTCCCTACCGGCTACTGTCTACTGACTACTGGCTACTGCTTTCCTTCATCCTTCATCCTTCCGCCTTCATCCTTTTCTTCAGGCGCGCTCGTCTTCGATCTCCTTGATGCGCGCGCGCAGCCAGAGCTTGACCTTCTCTTCGAGCTGCCGCTGGTTGTCTGCAAGCTCCAGCTCGTAGATGGTCTCGCCGGAGGCTGCGAGTGGAATGTGGTGGCAGGGGACTGCCGCGGCGCGCAAGTTCTCCGGCACGAAGTCGTCGAGCATGCATTCGTCGCAGGGGTGCGCGCGGTACGGGTAGCCGTAGTTGAGACAGCTCAAAGAGTCCTGGAAGACCGAGGTCGGCTTCCAGGGTGTGCGCACGCTCCGCCCGTAGCCGCCCTTCTCGATGAAGTCCAGCTCGGCCTTTAACATCTCCAGCGGGTCGCGTTCGTCGGTTGACATGGTCGTTACCTCCATCCTGACTGGGGCCAGAGGTCAGAGGTCGGAGGTCAGTGAAGGCGTCGCCCGCGTTGATTGCTGGCCGCGGCGGGCGCGCGGAGACTGACCTCTGACCTCTAACCTTCGTTCTTTCTGTACGAGGCGAGCATCTTCATGTAGTTGGCGCGCTCGAAGGCCGCCGGGTCGGCGACGTTCGTGCGGCTCAGGCTTCCGATCATCTGGTTGACGGAGACATACTCGTGCTCCTCCATCCAGCCCTCGACGGCGCGCAGGACTTCCGCGATGCGCCCCACGCCGCGCTGCAAAAGCTCCGACGCCATCATCGCCACCTTCGCGCCGGCCATCAGAGACTTCAAAACGTCCCGGTAGTTGTGCACGCCGCTCGTCACGGCGAAGTCCGTCGGAAGCTCTCCGTAGAGCAGCGCGACCCAGCAGAGCGGCAGGCGTATCTCGTGCGACTGGCTGAGCACTAAACGTGGCTCGACCTCAAGGTTTTCCAGGTCGAAGTCTGGCTGGTAGAAGCGGTTGAAGAGGACGAGCGCGTCCGCGCCCTCGTCCGTGAGGCGGCGCGCGACGTGGCCGACGTTGCTGAAGTAAGGGCTGAGCTTCAACGCCAAGGGGACGGAGACCACTCGCTTCACGTCGCGCAGGATTTCGACGTAGAGGTCTTCGACCGCCGTGCCCGGCAAGAGAGGGTTCGAGGGGATGAAGTAGACGTTCAACTCAAGCGCGTCAGCACCCGCCTGCTCGATGAGCGAGGCGTACTCGACCCAGCCGCCCGGCGAGACGCCGTTGAGGCTGCCGATGATGGGGATGTCGCACGCCAGCTTCGCCGCGTGGACAAGTTCGAGATAGCCCTCCGGCCCGACGCCGTTGTAGCCGAGCATTTCGGGGAAGTAGGAGAGCGCCTCCGCGGTCGAGTAGGTTCCGCGGTCGAGGTAGTCGTTGAGCGAGAGGCTCTCCAGATTGATCTGCTCCTCAACGAGCGAGTACATAACGACCGCGCCCGCGCCCGCGTCCTCCATCCGCCGGATGCCTTCGAGCGTCTGCGACAGAGGCGAAGCCGACGGCACGACCGGGTTCTTCAGCCGAAGACCCATGTAGCTGGTGCTCAAGTCCATAGCTAGTAAATCGTGAATGGTAAATCGTAAATCGTGTTTGGGTGGTCACCGCCTTGAGCGATAAATCGAACCGGGCCGGGGCAGTAACTATTCACGATTTACGATTCACGATTCACGGCCTTTCTGCCATCTGCTTGTACTGATGCCAGCGCTCCCGCACCGTCTCCTGCGCCCGGCCCAGGAGGAACTTGGCCGTCGCGGGGTCGCTCTGCTGGAGCATCCGGTAGCGCGTCTCCGTATAGATGTAGTCCTCAAGCGGAATCTTCGGCTCGCCGGAGTCGAGCTGGAGCGGGTTCTGGCCCTCTGCGGCGCGCGCGGGGTTGAAGCGGTAGAGCGGCCAGTAGCCCGAATCCACCGCGAGCTTCTGCTGGTGCATCCCACGGCTTACGTCTATGCCGTGCGCGATACACTGGCTGTAGGCGATGATGAGAGACGGCCCTTCGTGCGCCTCGGCTTCGAGGAAAGCCTTCACGGTCTGCGTGTCGCTCGCGCCCATCGCCACCTGCGCGACGTAGACGCCTCCGTACTTCGCGGCCATCATGCCGAGGTCTTTCTTCGGCGTGGGCTTCCCTCCGGCGGCGAACTTCGCGACGGCTCCGAGCGGCGTGGCCTTCGACGCCTGACCGCCCGTGTTCGAGTAGACTTCGGTGTCTAAGACGAGGATTCGGACGTTCGCGCCGGAGGCGACGACGTGGTCGAGTCCGCCGAAGCCGATGTCGTAAGCCCAGCCGTCGCCGCCGACGATCCACACGCTCTTGCGAACCAGGGCGTCGGCCACCGACAACAGGTCGCGCACTTCCGGCGCGAAGCTTGAAGAGAGCTTCGCCTTGAGCGCGGCGACCAGCTCACGCTGTGTGTTGACGCCGCAGTTGGTCGTCTGGTCGGTCGTGAGCAGGCCGTCGGCCAGAGCGTCGCCGACCGTGGGGCGCAACCGACTCACAAGCTCGCGCGCGTAAGCGGCCTGATGGTCGAGCGCCATCCTCATGCCGAGACCGAACTCGGCGTTGTCTTCAAACAGAGAGTTCGACCAGGCCGGGCCGCGCCCTTCGGCGTTCACGGTGTAGGGCGTGGTCGGGAGGTTGCCGCCGTAGATCGAGGAGCAGCCGGTGGCGTTCGCGATTACTGCGCGGTCGCCGAAGAGGCGCGTGAGCAGAGAGATGTAGGGCGTCTCGCCGCAGCCGGCGCACGCGCCGGAGAACTCGAAGAGCGGCTGGAGCAGTTGCACGTTCTTCACGTTGTCGAACTTGACCGTGCCGTTCTTCTGCACGTCGGGCAGGCGCAGGAAGTAATCCCAGTTCGCGCGCTCGCGCTCGCGTATGGGGTACTGCGGAGCCATGTTGAGAGACTTCCGCGCGGGCGCGGACTTGTCTTTGGCCGGGCAGACCTCGACGCAGAGACGGCAGCCCGTACAATCTTCGACCGCGACCTGAATCGTGTAGAGGCGGTCGGGCATCTCTTTGAACTTCGCCGGAATGTGCTTGAAGCCCGCGGGCGCGTCGGCGAGGTCTTCGGGGTCGAAGACCTTGGCGCGGATTGAAGAGTGCGGGCAGACGAAGACGCACTTGCCGCACTCGATACACAGGTCAGGCTCCCACACAGGCACTTCGAGCGCGACGTTGCGCTTCTCCCATTGAGCGGTGGCAGTGGGGTAGGTGCCGTCCGCGGGGAAAGCGCTCACCGGCAGCGCGTCGCCACGCCCGGCCAGGATTTCGGCAGTGACGTTCTGCACGAAGACGGGCGCGGCGGGGGAAACAGCCGGCGGTCTCTCGCACGCTCCATCAGCCTGTGTGGGAACCTGAACCTCGTACAGGTGCGCGAGAGCGGCGTCCACGGCGGCGTAGTTCTGCCGCACGACCGGCTCTCCGCGCTTCCCATACGTCTTCTTGATCGAAAGCTTAATCTTCTTAATCGCCTCTTCGACCGGGAGCACGCCGCTCAGGCGGAAGAAGCAGGTCTGCATGATGGTGTTGATGCGCGTGCCAAGGCCGGCCTGCTTCGCCACGTCGTAGGCGTTGATGACGAAGAAGCGCAGGCGCTTGTCGATGATCTGTTGCTGCACGGGGCGCGGCAGACGCGACCAGACTTCGTCCGCCGGGAACGGGCTGTTCAAAAGAAACGTCGCGCCACCTTCGGCGGCTTCGAGCACGTCGTACTTCTCGACGAAGTTGAACTGGTGGACGGCGACGAAGCTGGCGCGCGCGACGAGGTAGCTGCTCTTTACGGGGCGCGGGCCGAAGCGCAGGTGCGAGACCGTCATCGCGCCCGACTTCTTCGAGTCGTAGACGAAGTAGCCTTGCGCGTAATTCTCCGTCTCTTCGCCGATGATCTTGATGGAGTTTTTGTTGGCCGAGACCGTCCCGTCAGCGCCGAGACCCCAGAAGAGCGCGCGCACGCTCTCTTCGCTCTCGGTCGAGAATCTGGGGTCGAAGTCGAGCGAGGTGTTCGTCACGTCGTCGCGGATGCCGACGGTGAAGTGGTTCTTCGGCGTCGCCTTCTTCAGCTCGTCGAAGACGGCCTTCGCCATCGCGGGCGTGAACTCTTTCGACGCCAGCCCGTAGCGACCGCCCACGATGCGCGGCACCTGCGCGAAGGCGGAAGTGCCTTCAATCAAGCTCTCGCCGATGGCCGTGAGCACGTCCTGGTAGAGCGGCTCGCCGGCC
>JALZHC010000957.1 GCA_030914105.1 Acidobacteriota bacterium | reverse complement strand
CCCCCCCCCCCCGCGACTCCAGACTTACTTCATCCTTCTCAGCCGGAGCGCGTTGAGCTTGATGAAGCCCTCGGCGTCGCGCTGGTTGTAGACGTTGTCGGCCTCAAAGGTCGCCAGCCGCTCGCGGTAGAGCGAGTGTGGCGAGCGACGCCCGACGACCGTGACGCTGCCGCGGTAGAGCTTCACGCGCGCCTCGCCCGAAACGTTCCTCTGCGTCTCGTCAATCGTCTTGCGCATCAGCTCCGACTCCGGCGCGAACCAGAAGCCGTAGTAGACGCTCTCGGCGAACTTCAGACTCAAAGCGTCGCGCAGGCGCAGAACCTCTCGGTCGAGCGTGATGGATTCGAGCGCGCGGTGTGCCGCCTGAAGGATGGTCACGCCCGGCGTCTCGTACACGCCGCGCGACTTCATCCCGACGAAGCGGTTCTCCACCAGGTCAACTCGGCCCACGCCATGCTCGCCGCCCAGACGGTTGAGCGCCGAGAGCAGCTCGACCGCGCCCAGCCGCTCGCCGTTCAAACCGACGGGCACGCCGCTCTCGAACTCGATACGGACATATTCCGGCGCGGCCTTCGCTGACTCCGGCGCGGCGGTCATCTGGAAGATGTCCGCGGGCGGCTCGGCCCAGGGGTCTTCGAGTATGCCGCCCTCGTAAGAGACGTGCATCAGGTTGCGGTCGGTCGAGTAAGGCTTCTCGGCGGTCGCCGTCACCGGAATGTCATGCTCTTTGGCGTAAGCGATCAGGTCGCTCCGGCCTTTGAACTCCCACTCGCGCCAGGGCGCGACGACGCGTATGTCGGGTTCGAGCGCGTAGTAAGTCAGCTCGAAACGAACCTGGTCGTTGCCCTTCCCGGTTGCTCCGTGCGCCACGGCGTCAGCGCCTTCACGGCGCGCGATCTCGATCTGCCGCTTCGCGATGACGGGCCGCGCCAGACTTGTGCCGAGCAGGTAGACGCCCTCGTAAACCGCGTTCGCCTTCACAGCCGGCCACACGTACTCCTCGACGAACTCGCGCCGCAAGTCCTCGACGTAGAGCTTCGATGCGCCCGTCGCTTGCGCCTTCTCATCAAGCCCGGCCAGCTCCTCGCCCTGCCCCACGTCCGCGCAGTAGCACACGACCTCGCAGCCGTAACGCTCGCGCAGCCACTTCAGCATCACCGAAGTGTCCAGCCCGCCCGAATACGCCAAAACAATCTTCTTGATCTTTTCCGTCACAACACCCCTCTCAAACCAGTAGTCAGGAGCCAGTAGTCAGTAGCCAGTAGGAAAGCAGCCTTCTTTCTACAGGCTACTGGCTACTGACTTCTGGCTACTTCTCTTCATCCGAACAGCTCCAGAACCTTCTTCATCACCGCGCGCTGGGCCTTGCGCTCCGGCACGGCGATGAAGACCGTGTCCTCGCCCGCCAGCGTGCCGACGATCTCCGGAATCGCGGCGCGGTCAATCTCGACGGCCACCGACGAGGCCAGTCCCGGCTCGCACTTCGCCACGACGAGGCAGTCGCCCGCCGGGTCGAGTCCGACCAGGCCGCGCGCCGCCGCGCCGTTCTCGGCACGCGGCAGCGTGTAGTAGCCGCGGTGCTTGACGACGCCCAGCTCTTCGAGGTCGCGCGAGATGCTCGACTGCGTGGCGACGAAGCCGGCGCGCTCCAGCATCGCCGAAAGCTCCTGCTGCGTGCCGATGCGCCGTGCCCTTATGAGGCTCAGGATTTTCTGCTGCCGCTTCGTCTTGTGCACTCAGAACCTCCAGCGGTTATGCGCTCGTGTTGCATAACCGGTGAATAGATGCATAAAATAGCAGCAAAGATGCATCTTCGCAAACCCTCAGACGCGCGTGCGGCGTCGGCGGTCGAAGAAAGTCTCTGACGCGGGGCGCGCGGACGGTGCGCGTGGATACGCGAGCGCCCGTCGGGTCGAAGTAGAATGTCTGCGGAGACGAAAACAGATGAGCGAGTCAAAAAAACTTTGGGGCGGGCGCTTTTCCGGCGCGACCGATCCCGGCTTTGCGCGCTACAACCGCTCGTTCGGCTTCGACCGTCGGCTCTTCGAGGC
>JALZHC010000392.1 GCA_030914105.1 Acidobacteriota bacterium | reverse complement strand
CGCCAGGGGCGCACGCGTGAGAGGTCGGCGACCCTTCGCCGGGCCGCGTCCGGCCCTCGAACAAGACCGAACGGGTCGGCAGCCGACGCCCCATCGTCCGCGCGCCCGGCACGGCATGCGGGGGCAGAGAATTTCCTTCCAAGGGTCAACCAGGGGCGACAGATTCGGGCCGCGGCGTGACTCACCGAGCGCTCGCGCCAAACCCACACTTCCCCTTGAGGGCTGCCGCGTCCGCGGCGTCCCCCAAGTCGCCAGAGGAGAGACCGTATGAAAATCCTGAAACTATCCGTCGTGACGTTCTTCGTCGTCGCGCTGGCCCTCTCAACCGCATCTCGCTTCACAGTCCGAAGCCAGAGCGGAACGGAAGCGCCAGCCGGCTTCGATAATCTGACTAACGGTTTTCTCACCCAGGCCACGATGGACGCCGACCGCGGCGTCTTCGAGGAGAGGGACGACATTGCGAAGGGCCTCGGCCCGGTCTACAACGCGCAGTCCTGCGCCGAGTGCCACCAGAACCCCGTCTCCGGCGGCATCAGCCAGATCACGGAGTTCCGCGCCGGCCACCTCGACGGCAACGGCAACTTCATCGACGCGCCGGGCGGCTCGCTCTTGAACGACCGCGCCATCAACGCCGCCATCCAGGAGCGGCGGCCCGGCACCGAAAACATCTTCACCTTCCGCACTTCCTTGAACACGCTCGGCGACGGCTTCGTCGAGGCCATCAGCAACACGACTCTTCAGAACATCTCCAACAACCAGTTCAACCAGACCGGCGGGCTGATCTCCGGCGCGCTCACCGTCGTCCCCGTCCTGGAAGCGCCGGGGCAGACGCGCTTCGGTCGCTTCGGCTGGAAGGATCAGCAGGCCAGCCTGCTCTCCTTCTCCTCGGACGCCTACCTCAACGAGCAGGGCATCACCAACCGCTTCAACCTCGTGGAGAACACCTCGCTCGGCAACTCCGTCGCGGCCTTTGACCCCGTGCCCGACAACAAACCCTGCGCCAGCAACGCGAGCGTCAACTGCGGCGAAGACCCGGAAGAGGACATTAACGCCTTCGCCGCCTTCATGCGCGCGACCAAGGCCCCGCCGCGCGACAACAACATCGCCAACACGTCGGACGCCATCGCCGGCTCCAGCCTCTTCGACCAGGTCGGCTGCTCGATCTGCCACGTCCGAACCATCACGACCGCCGCGGCCGGCACCGTCATCAACGGCGGCGCGTTCACCGTCCCGGCGGCCCTCGGCAACAAGAACATCCACCCGTTCGGCGACTTCCTGATGCACAACGTCGGCACCGGCGACGGCATCGTCCAGAACGCCGGGCAGGCTTCGGCCAACTTCATGCGCACCGCGCCGCTCTGGGGCATGCGCACGCGCGGTCGCCTGATGCACGACGGCGAGACCACGAACCGCAACGACTCCATACTTCGTCACGCGGGCGAGGCCACCTTCGTCATCAACAACTACCGCAACCTTTCGACGACGCAGAAGAACCAGCTCATCACCTTCCTCCAGTCGCTCTAAAGAGCGCCGGAGAAACTTAGACCGAGCGCGCGGGGCGGCCTCCGCTTTCCGAGACCGCCCCGCGCCGACCACGCCCGCCGGGCTTCCACAAAACCTTTCCGCCGAGACGAGCCGAACCAATGAGACGGGGAACAAACCTTCGCGCGATGACGAACGCCTCCTGCGCCGCACTCACGCTGGCCGCGCTGCTCTGCGCGTGCGGCGGACAGCAGACAGCCAAAGAGGAGACTCCCGCCGCCAGCCCGCAGCCGACCGCGCCCGCCGCGGTCGCCGCGAATCAGGAGTCGCCGGCCCTCGTGCAGCCCAATGCCGGCACGCAGCCGTCTGCGACGCCGACGCCGACGCTTGTATACGCGCCGCCGCAAGCGCCGGAAGTGCGCGCCGCGCTCGAACGCACTTACAAGGGCGCGGTCACGTTCGACGAGCGCGGCCAGACGGTCGTCGGCGACTTCAACGGCGACGGCTCGGAAGACCTGATGGTCGAAGTACGCCCCGCGCCGAACCGCCTCTCGGAGTTGAACGACGAGCTTTCAAACTGGATCGCCGCAGACCCGCGCAAAGTCCAGCCGCCCGACCCGCGCAACTTCGACCCGCACCAGGGCGTGCAGAAACTCGCGGCAGCGCCCGCGCGCCCGCAGGTCGAGGCGGGCGACGCGCTCGTCGTCGTCATCCACGGCTACAAAGAGTCGGGCTGGCGCAACCCCGAAGCCATGCAGACCTACCTCCTCAAAGGCGTCGCCGGCACCGACCTGAAGATGGAGCCGCGCGCCGGAGCGCAGGTCGGCGTGCGCGGACGCCTGCGCCTGCTCGGTGATGTCGTCCGCGAAAAGCTCGGCGACGAGTCCGGCTTCCTCTACTGGACGGGCGCGAGCTACGGCTGGTTCCACTGATGAGGTGAGGGACTAGAAGAGACTCTCTGCTTAACGCGGGGGATAACCGGCGAGCGAAAGAGATTGAGGATGCGAGAGACGCTTTCCGCGAGTCCGGTTCATCCCTTTGTTAGGCGTGCCTCGCCAATAAGCGGCTGTGCAATTCCCATAGAGCTGTTCGGTTGCTGTCCCACTCAAGGCGACTCCGCGCCGTCTCATAATCCAGCCACTCGCACGCGCCATGTTCGCCCGACAGGCAAACTTCTTTGCCGCGAACCTCGATCCCGAAACTAAATTCGGGAATCACATATACGGCATCCCCCCAGAGGTGACGGTCTGCAAAATGTAGCGCCGGGATTGAGGCCACCGAATCCAGCCGCATCAAACGAGCGTCCTGAGGAATACCCGCCTCCTCGAGGGCTTCGCGGCGGGCGGCCTGTTCCGGCCCTTCGTCATCTTCGCCGCCGCCAGCGATCCATTGCCAAACGGCTTTGTCAGCACGCTTGAAAAGTAAATACTGAGGCTCGCCGTTTGTGCCCACCTGGAAAGGGATAACCAAGACTTGGAACGCTGCACGAGACATAGCTGTTTATAACCATGTAACGCCTAACGCCGGGCATCAGCGGCGAGCCGCAGAGACAACTGACAATGAAGGCGACGCTGTGCGGCGAGTCCGCTGCATGCCGTTGTTAGGCGCGGCACCCGCATAAATACACAAATACTCCGTCGCCCTAATCTACCTCCAAGCTGAGCGACGAATGTTTATCAAACCATCAATATCAAGACGGCTCAACCTGCAAGCCGTACTTGGAAATTTTACTCTTCCCCACTACCGCCACATTCAGGGCAAGTTTGTTTCCCGGTGCCACCGCAATGTGCGCACTCTTCCGGGTTGGGGTAGTTGCCATGACGCCCGGAGCCATAGCACTGGGTACAATCGATCTCTCCGCTTCCACCACATTGTGAGCATTCAGCCATTTTAGTTTCTCCTTTCAAGCTATGAGGGCGCGCTTTGGCCTTCCAAACATTCCAGCGCCTAACTTTGAATTATGCGGCCTAAATGACATCTTACAAGGCGTCATTTAGGCCGCATAATACGCCGCCGAGCGCGAAAGCCCTAAGAAAAACGCGGCCTCAATTTTGTTATGCTGCATGGCGCTTTGTCGGGCTGCGAGGCGCGGGCGTCAGAGCCGCGGCGTGATGGCCTCCGCCGCCTCCTTCGACGTGAGGACAGGGATAACTTCAAACTCCACGAGGTCTTCCCAACGCGCCGCCCACTCCCGCAAGAGGCGAGCGTCTTCGCACTCCATCAACTGAAAGCATCTGCCGAAGTCCGTCTCCACCCAGCTCTCCACGTACTTCAAACCCTCCGGCATCATCCGCCCGCGCTCCCTGTAACGCCTGTAGACGGGCGCGGCATCGCCGCCCCTGAAACGCTCGATCACCATGAACAGCATCAAGACACCTCCGCGGCGTGAATCGAGCCGGACGGCTCTCCGAGAGACGACATTCGCGCTCAACGCTCCGCGCCCGTCGGCTCTCTCTTCCCCGCCGACCTCTTCCGCAAGACGAAGACCGTGCCGCCGCCCTCGCGCTTCTGCCACTCGACCTCGGCCTCGACGAGCGAGGCGCGGGCGCGTATGCCTGCGAGGCCGCGACCTTTGAGCGCCTTGCGGTTGGTGGAGTCGAAGCCGCGCCCGTCGTCTTCGAGCGTGAGTGTGAAGAGACCTTCTTCGTCGAGGTGGATGGTCAGGCGGACGCGGGCGGCGCGCGCGTGGCGGCAGACGTTGCTGACGGCCTCCTGCACGATGCGGTAGACCTGCATCTGCGCGCCGGGCGCGAGCGCGAGCCGCCCTTCGAGGCTCTCGTCGCACAGGAAGTCGTATGTGAACTTGTGCTCCGCAGGCAGGTGCGCGAGCGCCGAGGCGAGCGCGAATTCGAGCGCGGCGGCGAAGCCGACGTTTTCGAGAACCGAGGGCGAGAGGTCTTCGCAGATGCGCCGAACCTCTTGCGAGATGGCCTCGATCTCCGCGCGCAGGGCCGCGGGGTCGAAGACGTTCGCGGCGCTCTGAAGCGAACCGCCCGACGAGTTCGCTGCCGCGCCCGACGCTGCTGTGACCGCACCCGACGCGCCGGTCGCGGCTCCCTTCACAGTGTCCGCCGCGCCGACGCCCGCGCTCGAAGGGAGTCCGCCCGGCTGCATCTCGTCCGTGAGGAGAAGAAGGCGGCGCAGGTCTGCGAGCGTCTGGTCGTGGAGGTCGCGCGCGATGCGTCGGCGCTCCGACTCGGCCTCGCTGGCGAGCTGGAGTCGCGCGGCGGCGAGCTGCCGGTTGGCCTCGCGCAGCTCCTCTCGGCTGCGTGCGATGCGCCGGTGCTCGGAGTAGGCC
>JALZHC010000391.1 GCA_030914105.1 Acidobacteriota bacterium | reverse complement strand
ATTCAACACGGACGCGTCGGTCGGCCTCTGCTTTCTGCTTTCTGCCTTCTGCTTTCCGCCTTCCGCCTTCTGCCACTCCCGTTGACCCGCATATTTATTTATGTTAGCTTCCGTTTGACCGATTAAGCGTCCGAAGCGGAGACGGATTCGCGCTTCGGCAGTCGTCGAAAGGTCTCCCATCAACTGCCCTGCGGGTCGGGTCAAAGATTTACTGACAAGAGGAAATGCTCCGGTTTTATGTTTGAAGGTTGTTCTATGCGGCGACGCACGGCTGCCGCCACCCGCCTCGTCCTGGCATTGATGCTCGTGCCCGCCGCGGTCTACGGCAGGCAGCAGCCCGCCCCCGCGCAGCAGACGGTGACGCCCCGGCCCGCAGACCCCGCGAAGGTCGCCGAGAAGAGCTGGAGCGTGCGGATGAGCCAGGCCGCGCCGCACACCTTCACCGTCCGCGCCAAGGACGTGGGACTTTCAGAGATCACGCGGGAGATTTCGCGTCTGCTCAAATTGCCGGTCTCTTTGAGTCCGCTCCTTGAGAAGCAGAAGGTGACGCTCGACTTCGGCGGGCTGAACCTGGAGGCGACGCTGCGCATGCTCGCGCCGCAGGCCTACATTGATTACGTCACGGGCGGCGACGACCCGGAGCAGCCGCGCCCGCTCGCCGTCTATCTCCAGGGCGCGAACGAGCGCCCGCCTTCAATGACGGCGTCTGTGCGCGGCAACTCCGAGGCCATCCTCATCGAGGGCAACACGGAGGACGACACCGACGGGCAGGCGCAGAAGAAGGAGGAAGACCCGCTGACGGTCACGTTCGCGAACAACCTCCTGAGCGTGCGCGCGCACAAGCAGCCGCTCTCGGTCGTCCTCTATCGCGTCGCCAGCGAGATGGGCGTCCCGTTCGAGCTGCGCTACGAGTCGCCGGAAGTCATCGACGTGGAGTTCACGAACTACTCGCTCGAACAGGCGCTGAAGAGTTTGTCGCCGGAGATACGCTTCTACTATCGCCTCGACTTGCAGACGTTCCAGGCGCAGCCGCTGCGCATGGTTCTGGTTCCGCCCAGGTCTCTGAAGTCGTAGGCCGCCGTTAACATTCAACAGAGGAGGCACGCCAGCTTGATCGAGAAGACCGAGATTCTGAGTCCCCCGCAGCTTTCGGAGATCGAGAAGCAGGACGTAAGCCCGGCATCGAAGAAGCCTTTCGTCGAGCCGGAAGTCTCTTTCCCGATTGACGTGCTGGAGGCTACGACCTTCTTCGTCGCGGTGGACAGCGGCGTCATCCCGCCCCCGTAGCCAGATGGTCAGCCCGACGGAAACTTACGCACGACCGGCGCTCAAGGTTTTTTACGCGGTCGCCGGTCGCACATTTTGCGTCGAAACCCGCGAGCACCGGGCCGCCGAACTCTTCGCACGACACTTCTCCGGCTGGCACTTCCGGCGCTCCGGCGCGACCGAGAAGCCTTCGGCGACGATTCGCGTCTACGACGCCGGGCCGCCCCTCGTGCCCCCCGGCCTCGACTCCTTCGACCTGGCCCCCGGCGGTCGCTGTCACACCGACGGACTCACATACCATCTCGCCTACGACAACTCGCTCGTCAGGGTCGGCTGCGACGCGGCCAACGAGGTCGAGGTCTGGCTCGGCGTGCACGAACACTCGCGGCGCGAGGAGTCGCTTGCGCGCCTCGTCTTCAGCGCCGCGATGGCGGCGGCACGGCGCTGCGGACTCTATGAGCTTCACGCGGCCTGCGCCGTCGAGCCTGCGACCCATGCGGGCGTGCTCCTGCTCGGCCCTTCGGGCGCGGGGAAGTCAACGCTGACGGCGCAGCTCGCCGCCGTCGGCTGGGGCTATCTTTCCGACGACTCTCTGCTGCTGCGCGCCGACGGCGAGGCAACCGAGGTGCACGCGCTGCGCCGCGCCTTCTCGCTCACAGAGCAGACGATCAGCGCGGGCGGCCTCGCCGGATTCGAGCACGCGCTTCATCCGCCCGCGCCCTTCGACCCTTTGAAGCGGCGCTTCGACCCGCTCGAAGTCTTCCCGCTCGGCTACGCTGGTTCGTGCAAGCCTTCGGCGATCATCTTTCCGTCGGTCACGTCCGAGCCTTCGAGCCGCGCCGAAAGGCTCGGCCAGAGTGAGGCGATGGCTCTCCTGATACGCCTCTGCCCCTGGGCCGCATACGACCGCGCCTGCGCGCGCGGCCACCTCGGAGCCTTGTCGCGCCTCGCGAAAAACTGCCGCGCCTACAGCCTGCGCGCGGGCAACGACCTGCTCGGCGACGCCGCGCGCACCGCCGACTTCGTCGCCGCGCTCCTTTGAAGCCGACGCCCGCTCACGACGTTGACGCGGTTTTGTGACCTTTGAAGTTGACGCGCCCCTTTAAAGTGGTACCGATGATTCCTCAAAGCGCAACGCGAACCGAACGTGCGCGCGACTACGGCCCGCCCCGGCTCATCGTCGAGCTGACGAACGTCTGCAACCTGCACTGCGACTACTGCCTCCGCGACGAAGACGCGCTCTACAACCCGCAGGCCGCCTTCTTTTCCGTCGAGCTACTTACGCGGCTGATGCGCGAAGCGCGCGAGGAAGCGGGCGTCCGCGTGTTGATGTTCACGGGCGGCGAGACGACGCTTCATCCGCGCTTCGGCGAAGTCCTGCGCGCGGTGGCCGCGGAAGGCTTCAAGTGCAGCTTCGTCACAAACGGCTGGCACTTCGAGCGCGTCTGGCCCGCCCTGCGCGACAGCCGCGAGGCCGTCACACACGTCGCCTTTAGCCTCGACGGCGCGACGCGCGAGGCGCACGATCGCTCGCGCGGGCAAGGCTCTTTCGTCCGGCTCGTGCGCGCCTTCTCGCGCTGCCGCGCCGCGGGCCTGCCGTTCGTCGTCAAGTCGGTCATACGCCGCGACACGGCCACGCAGCTCGAACAGCTCGCGCTCTTCGCCGCCCGCATGGGCGCGGCGGGCATAAGCTTCGTGCACCTGCTCCCGACTTCCGGCGCGCTCGAAGAGACGCAGGCGCTCGACGGCGCGGAGCGCAACGCGGCGGAGCAGGAGGTCGCCGCGCTCGCGCGCATACTGAGAATGAAGGTGAGCCTCGACGTGGGCTACTTCGACGCAGACCCCGCCGCGCCCTGCTCGTCGCTCGCGTGCGCGAGCTTCAACGTGGACTACCGCGGGCGGCTCACGCTCTGCTGCAACCTCTCAGGCTACCGCGGCGCGGCGGGCGAGCCTGAAGTCGTCGCGGACTTGAACGTTGAGCCGTTCGCCTCGGCTTCTGCGCGCCTGCGCCGACTCGCCTCGGCGCAGCTCGCGCGCCGCGCGGAGGCGCTCGCAGGCTTCGTCGAGTCGGGCCGGCAACCAGACCTCTACGTCGGCTCGCCTTGCCTCTTCTGCCTGCAAAGCTTCGAGAAAATCCCCTGGCGCGCGGAGGGCCTGAAGTCGGGCGTGCGGTCTCTGCCCGTGATGCAGGCCGCGCCGCTCTCTGTGCCCGGCGGCTCAGGGGCGGGCGAGTGAGGTTCGTGCGCGCGTGTGTTGAGGTTCAGGCATGAGTGACGAGTCGTTAATTCGGAGGAGGCCCGCAGATGAGCAGAAACGAGATGGTTCCGCACGAGCACGTCGTCTTCACAGAGTTCGACGGCGGCGAAGGCGTCCTCGTAGACCTCGACACGAAGAAATATTTTCAGCTTAACCCGACGGCGACGGTCGTCTGGCGCGGGCTTGAGGGCGGCAAGACTTTAGACGAGATCGTCCGCGACATGACCGCCGAGTACGACGTTTCGCCGGAGCACGCGGCCCGCAGCGTCCAGCGCCTTCTCAGCAACCTGCAAGAGTTCAAGCTCGTCCGCCAGCGGGAAAGGCAAAAGTAAAAAGGCAAAAAAGGGTTTTGGGTGCTAGGTGATGGGTGCTGGTGTATAACTCGCCAGCACCCATCACCCAAAACCTAACACCCTCTTTTGCCTTTTGCCTTCCTCATCAGGCCGGGAAGCTATAGGTCACTTTGTAGTCGGGTGCGGTGGTTTCGAGCAGCGGCTGGCCGCCTGCTTCGAGCCAGGCGTGGCCGCCAAGCTCGCCCGCGCCGTCGCGCCTGACGCCGAAGAGGACGCGCGTCTCGATGCCTTCGAGCGCGAGGAAGCGGTGGAGCACGGGCGCGCGCTTCCAGCAGGTCGGCGTGAAGCAGAGAACATCGGTCGCCAGCAGCGCGTCGAGCAGTCGCGCGAGCCTCGCCTGCGTCTCCTCCGCGAGTCTCGCCTGCGTCTCTGCCGCGTCGAGCCTCGCGCGTGTGCGCCGCCTTCGAGGCTCGACGAGATTCAAGACGCGCGGCAGCGGCATCCTCTTCAAGAGAAGCGACACAGCCGCGACCCATGCGGCCATGCGCAGAACGGTCAGAGCCGCGCCCGGCTCGCGCGATGCGAAGCGCGCGGCGCGGGGAATCAGGCCCGCCGTCTTAAAAAACTTTCGCGCAAAATCTGCCATGACAAACAGGTGTTAGAGCGTGCAGCCGACTCGCACGGATGTGAGAGCATGCCGCCGACGCACCTTCCGTCCCTGGAAAACTGCCGAGCAAAATCCGTCGGATGACGTTTGCGAACTCGGCGGGCGGTTGTAACTGCCGCCCGCGACTTTGTTAACATCGTTGCGGGAGCGACTTGCCTTGTTAATTTACCCCGACAGCGAAGAGGCGCGCGAGCGTGCCGCGCGCGTGGTCGCCGCGGGCGGCCTCATAGCCTTCCGCACAGACACTTTCTACGGCCTCGGCGCAGACCCTTTCAACGTTGAAGCCCTGCGCGCCCTCAACG
>JALZHC010000956.1 GCA_030914105.1 Acidobacteriota bacterium | reverse complement strand
CCTTTGACCTGTCGAGCTACAGCGAGCCGTTGCAGCTGGTGCATGAGCGCGTGGAGTTGCCGTTCGAGGTCCAGGACCTGCTGCATCTGACGGAAGAGGAACAGCAGGCGGCGGTCACTTCATACATTGAGTCCGAGAAGAGCAGGGTTTTTGATTGGGCGCGCCCCTTGCTGAGCTTGCTCATTCAGCGCCGCAGCCGCGACACGTTCCAGTTCACCATGAACTTTCACCATGCCATCTTCGACGGGTGGAGCCTGAGCAGTTTTCTGACAGACCTGTTCCAGCATTACATGTCTGTGCTCAACGAAGGGAAGGGCACGTTCAGCGCGCCGCCTGCGATTCATTACAGTGATTTCGTGGTGCTTGAGAGGGCCGCGATGCAGTCCGAGGCACAGCAGCGGTTCTGGCTTGAGAAGCTCAGCCAGACGAGGCCGACACTTGTGCCGCGCTGGTCTGCGGCGAAGCTGCGCGAGGCCAAGCGCGAGCCGCAGATTCTCTATCATGAAGTGCCGCTGCCCGACGAAGTGTCCGGGGGGCTGAAACGCTTATCGAGTGAGGCCAACGTGCCCCTCAAGAGCGTCTTGCTCGCGGCCCATTTCAGGGTGCTCTCGCTTCTCAGCGGACATGATGAGGTCATCACAGGCTATGCCATGAACGGCAGGCCGGAAGAGCCGGACGGCGACCGCATGGTCGGAATGTTTCTCAATACTCTGCCGCTGGTTCTTCGTTTAGGCGGCGGGACATGGGTGGACCTGGCGCGCTCAACATTCGAGGCGGAGCGCGAGATGCTACCCTTCCGCCGCTTCCCGCTCTCAGAGTTGCAGCGCCTTGTGGGTGCACGAGCGCTCTTCGATGCCGGGTTCAACTACACACACTTTCACGTCGCGCAGGGGATGTTACATCTCCCTGGATTGAAGATTCTTGGTTTCGATGGTCTCTCGGAAACCAGTTTCACCTTGCTCACAGACTTCGACCTGGACCTGATTAATTCCCAGATGCGGCTCGCCCTCAAGTATGACAGCCAGGAGTTCAGCCGCGAGCAAATTGAAGCCATCAGCGGCTACTACCGGGAGACGCTCGTGGCGATGACGAGCGACCCGCACGAGCGGTACGAGGAGCGCGTGCTGCTCTCCGATGCAGAGCTCAGGCAGCAGCTTGAGTCCTGGAACGAGACGGCGCGGCCCTACCCGCACGACCGATGCATCCACCAACTGTTTGAAGAACAGGTTGAGCAGCGGCCCAATGCTCCGGCCCTGGAGTTCGAGGGCGGGCGTCTCACCTACGCGGAACTGAACGCCCGCGCCAACCAGTTAGCCCACTATCTGCGAAGGGCTGGCATCGGTCCCGAAGTGCCGGTCGGCATCATGATGGAGCGATCAGTGGAGATGATCACGAGTCTGCTCGGCGTACTCAAGGCGGGTGGCGCTTACCTGCCGCTCGACCCCTCATTGCCGCTCGAACGTTTGCGTTTCATGCTACGGGATGCGCAAGTCAAAGTCGTGCTGACGGCGGGCGTTGTGGCCGACCGGCTCAAGGACGTGCAGATACAGGTCGTCAGTCTCGACGCAGAGCGAGAGAGAATCGTGCGGGAGTCTGAGGAGAATCCACAGAGCGGCACGACGGCGGCGAATCTCGCCTACGTCATGTACACGTCGGGTTCTACGGGGACGCCGAAGGGAGTCAGCGTGACGCACACAAGCGTCGTCCGTCTGGTCAAAGGGGCGGATTACGCCGACTTAAATCAAGGCGAGGTCTTTCTGCAACTTGCGCCTCTCTCTTTCGACGCTTCGACCTTTGAGGTGTGGGGCAGTCTGCTCAACGGCGCGCGTCTCTGTATCATGCCCGCCGAGAATCCTTCTCTGGAAGAACTCGCACGGGCGCTTGAGCGGCATCAGGTGACGACTCTCTGGCTCACTGCCGGGCTCTTTCACCAGATGGTCGAGACACAGGCCGAGAGCTTGCGCGCGCTCAGTCAACTGCTGGCGGGCGGCGACGTGCTCTCGCCGTCCCACGTCCGAAGGCTGCTGCAAGATGCAGGCCCTTTAAAGTTAATCAA
>JALZHC010000390.1 GCA_030914105.1 Acidobacteriota bacterium | reverse complement strand
CCCCTGGGTGTCGAAGACCTTCAGGCTGATCCGGACGGGAAGGTCACCCCGCCCGGCCGCCTCGTCGACGGCCAGCCGGGCACCGTTCAGCAGGTTGAGCCCGAGACCGGCGTACTCGCCCGTGACCGCGCCCACGAAGGCCAACGACACGCTGGGCCTGGCCTCCGGGCCGCGACGCCCGGCGGTGGTGGACGTGCAGGCGACCAGGAAGATGGCGGCCAGCGCGGCCACGGCCACGCCCGACGCTGACCGCCACCGACCGTCCTGTCCCCTGGCGGGGAGACGACTCACCCTTTGGAGGTTAGGGGAGCGATCGTCTGGCTGAGGAGGTCCGGCTTGGCGTTGTCCCGTACGAGGTGCGGGTACTGCTCGCCGCCGTGGTAGTCGAGCGAGTAGTTGATGAGTGCGCCCTCGTTGTTGACGAGCAGTTGAATCGGCGCTTTGCTGTTTTTGGCGGCGGCAACGGCATCGCGCAGCACTGCGGGCGAGTAGGTCTTGCCGCCGACGGCGACGACCGTCATGCCGGGGCCGAGGCCGGCGGCGAAGGCGGGCATGCCCGGAATCACGTCGGCGATGAGGCCGCCCGCGCCGAGCCGGAGGCCGAGCGAGAAGCCCATCTCGACGCGCTCGCGCCCGTCTTCGAGGTCTTGGATATGCTGGCTGCGGACGTTGTCGTAGGCGAGACGCCAGCCGCCGCGCTCCAGCCCGGCGAGCGGCGCGTGGAAGTCCGTCGACCAGAGGCGCTGGTTGAGGAAGGTGCGCCAGTCGTAGGGCGCGACCTCGTTGAGCGTGCTGACGACATCGTCGAAGGTGTAGGGCTTGACCATCGGCCCCGTAGAGGGCGCGCCGTGGAAGCGTTTGACGAAGTCGTCGAGCGAGCGCCGACCCGAAGTGAGCTGGCGGATGAGCGTGTCGGCGTCCGTCCAGATCATCCAGCCCTCGTCGTAGAAGTCCACGCTGCGGCGCTCCGCAGACCACTCGCCGGGCGCGTTGTAGAGCAGTTGCGCCGCGACCGTCGTGTCGATGAGCGGTCGCCAGAGCCGACCCGGCTTGTGGTCTAAGTCGGCGGCGACTTCGGCCATCTCGTCGCGGTACTCTTCCGGCGTCCAGATGCCGCTGCGCGCCGCGAGCACGTTTCCGTAATACTCGGTCAACCCCTCGTAGACCCAGAGCAGCTCGCCCTGCATCGGCTTCTGGTAGTCGGAGGTTGCAAGGCCGGCGGGCCTTCGGAACTTGCCGTTCCAGGAGTGGAAGTATTCGTGCGGCAGGACGCCGAGCGCGAGGCGGCCCGCCGTGTCGTCAATGAGCGCGCGTTCGGCGACGCGGCTGTCGTTCGACTGATGGTGTTCGAGGCCGAAGTGCGCGACGCGGTCGCTTAAGGTGAAAAGGAAGTTGTAGTGTTCGTAGTGCTCCGCTCCGGCCAGCGACTCGGCCTCGCGGACGAGGTTGCGCATCGAGTTGATGAAGTGCGGGCTGGCTTCGAGCGCGGCGGGGCTGTCGGCGGCGATGTCTATCTCGACGGGGCGCTCGCCGGTCTTCAAGGGGATGACGCGGAAGTATTCGCCCGCGAGCACGGGCGAGTCGACGAGGTTCGTCAGAGAGACGGGCGCGAAGTTGATCTCGCCCCGGCGCTCGCTCGCCGCGCGCAGGGCCGTGCCGAACTTCCAGCCGGGCGGAAGACGCAAAGAGGCGTCGAAGGTGATGTCATCCGTGTGCGAGACGGGCGGGTAGAGCAGAACCCAGTTCCAGGTGACCATCGCGAGGTGCGCGGTCGTCGAGGAGCCGCCGCTGAAGCCGCCCGCAAACGTCGGCGCGAGGAATTCGAGGCTGACCTCGACGGAGCTTGCGCCCTGCGGCACTTCGATGTGGAAGGCGTACATGTCCACGGGGTCGCGCCGCCACTGCAAGGTCTTTCCGGCGGCGGTGAACTTCAAACCCGAAAGGTTGATGATCGGCCCCGTCGGGCCGTGCTCGCCGGGAATCCATTCGGGGTAGTAGAGCGTGAGCGGGCCTGGGCTGGCCGGGATGATTTCGGTCGCGCGGAAGAGCTTGCGCGGCGCTTCGGTCGCGTCCACCGAGAGCCTGACGGCCTGCGCACCGCGCCCGCCTTGCGCGAGCGCGCTCCCGCACAACGCGAGCGCGAGGGCGTACAAAAGAAGTGCGAGTCTCTTTTTCATTGGGCTTCTCCGTTGCAGAGATATAAGGCAGTAGCCCGACCGTATCGGAAGGCGGAAGTAGGAAGGCGGAAGGATGAAGTGGATGCTGTTACAGCGTCTCCTTCATCCTTCTGCCTTCATCCTTCCAGAGACGCCCTCCCTCACGGTCGGGCTACTGCCTTTGTCGTTCTGTGGCGATGCCTGAATCTAAACCGCGCCGACTTTTTTTTCAACAGTGGAGAGTCTCAACGCGCCGCGGGCGCGGCCAGCTCGATGACGGTCACTTCGGGGCGCGCGAGGAAGCGGACGCGCGGGGCGGGGCCGCCCTCCATGCCGATGCCGCGGTTGACATAGAGCCAGGTGTCGCGCTCGCGGTGCAGGCCCGACTCGTAACGCTTGCCGAATTTCGAGAGCGTGACGAGCGCCCCGTAGAACGGCAGCGCCACCTGCCCGCCGTGCGTGTGGCCCGCGCAGTAGAGGTCTACGCGGCCGGTCTCGGCCGCTTCGAGGATCAAGTCCGGCGTGTGGTAGAGGAAGAGCGTGAAGGCTTCCGAAGGCACTTCCCTGAGCGCGTTTTTGATGCCGCTCGGCACGCCGTCCGGCGGCTCCGCGAGCGAGGCGAAGGGCGCGCCCGCGACCCAGAGGGAAGTCCCGGCCACGTCCACGCGCGCGGCCCCCTTCTTCAGCTCGACGACGCCGGTGCCTTCGAACAGTTGCTCGCGCCGCCAGAAGGCCGTGTCCCAGTTGCCGCGCACGGCGTAGGTCGGCGCGATTGAGGCGAGGCGCGGCAGGAGTTTTCTCAAGACCGGCAGCCCCCCGGGCGAGTTGAGCGAGTCGCCCGTGAAGACGATGAGGTCGGGGCGCTCGGCGGCGACGAGGTCGGGCAGGCGCTCTTCGAGCCGCGGCTCCGGGTCGCAGTGCAGGTCTGAGATGTGCACGACGCGCTCGGCCCGCAAGGTCGCGCGCGCAGGCTTCTCAACCCAGCCGACGCGACGCAAGAAACATGCGCGCGACGGCGCACGTCGCCAACAGGTAGACCGCTGCGACGGCGCAGACGAAAAGCATCACGGCGCGAGTTTCCGGCATGGCTTGAGCCTTCGGCGAGTCCTTCAGTTAAACATCAGCCGGCCACCAGCCAATCAGCGGCGGGGCGGTTCGACTGGCTGCCTGCCTTCAGCTAATCATCTCGTTGATGAGCAGCGTGAGCGCGTTGTCTTGCAGCGTCTTGTTGTTCTGGAGGTCGCTGTGCTGGTCGCAGGCGAAGACGGCGTAGGCGATGGGGAGCGCCGTCTCGTAGAAGGCGCTGGCGCGCGTGCCCGCGATGTGAACGCCGAGCAGAGAGGCGCGCGTGACGCGACCATCACCCGGCTCGTACATCGCCGCGACGACCTGCGCGCGCGTGAACTGCCGGCCGTCGGAGGCGCGCAAGGGCCGCGGGCGCACGAGCGTCAGCCAGCGCCCGCGCCGCTCGTCGCGCAGGACGACGGGCGCGCTCAAGGTCTCCTCGCAGTCGCCGCCGAAGGCGTAAAGCTTGACGGGCGCGTTCGCCGAAAGGTTGAGGGGCGCGTTCGCCGAAAGATCGGGCGCGGGCGTCGCGCCGTTCAGCCTTCCGGCGGGCGCGTCGAGCGCCTCGTGGAAGCGTCGCGCGCGGCGGAGCACGGCGGCGAAGTATGCGTCCAGCTCTTCGAGCGCGTGTGTGCCCGGCGGCGTCCCCGCCGCGTCGGCGTCGCCGCTCGCGTAAGCCTCGCGGAACGCGGGGTCGCTCACGGCAGACCAGCCGTAGTGACGCCACACGGCGGGGTCGTAGAGGTCAACTTCAAAAGGCCGAAGGTGTTCATCGAGGAAGCGCGCCTGGCCGCCGTGCGGGAGCAGTTGAAAGATTGCGGGCGAGGTCAGAACGTCCTCGCGCGAGAGCTTGTTGAGCAGGGGCACGCGCGTGTGCAGCCCCGCCGTCACCGAGTAGCCTTCGAGCAGCGTGGCGAACGCCTCCATCGAGCCTTCGTTCGGCGTGCCGAACATGAAAATCTTGTTGATGATGGCCGAGCCTGACCAGTCCGCTCGAGGCTCGACTCCTTCCGCCGGCAGGTCTCGGTCGCCGTACATCGCCGCGTAGCGCGCGACGAGTCCGCCCATCGAGTGCGCGACGATGTTGAAGCGCAGGTCGGGCCGCCCCAAACGGAGCTTCAGGGCCTGAAGACGCCGGACGAGCAGGCGCGCCGACTCGACGTTGTCGCGCCGCCAGTCGTATGGGAAGACGTAGAAGGTGTCCTGGTCGCCGCCTTCGGGCGGGTTGTCGAGGTCGCCCTCGCGGTAGCCGCCGTAGTCTTCGAGCGCGCGCAGCAGACGCTGGTAGACGTAGATTTCGGGGGCGAGCCTGGCGAACTTCGCCGTCTCGACGATGCGCGCGGCGACGAGGTCGTCGCGGTCTGCTTCGAGGTCGGGCGCGGTGGGCAGACGCAGGTCGTCGCCGCGCGAGCGGAAGGCCGAGGGCCATACGACCTCGCCCGTCCTGCGGTTGACGATGCGCGAGCCGAGTATGCCGGGGATGACGACGACGGGGCGCTTGCCCTTACGGGCGCGCGCGGCGGCGAAGATACGCTCAAGGTCGGGCGTGCGGCGCGCGCCGCAGCCGTTAAG
>JALZHC010000042.1 GCA_030914105.1 Acidobacteriota bacterium | reverse complement strand
CGCGCTACCGTGGATGGCCTCGAACATCGCGATTGACTCGCCGATGTTGGCCGAGCCTGCCAATCCGACCGAGCCCGCAATCTGCGCGGCCACGTCCGAGAGCACGTCGCCGTAGAGGTTCGGCAAGACGAGTACGTCGAAGTTCTCCGGCGCGTCTGCGAGTTTGGCCGAGCCGATGTCAACTATCCAATGCTCGTTCTCTATGTCCGGGTATTCGGGCGCGATCTCTTCGAAGATTTTGTGGAAGAGGCCGTCGGTGATCTTCATGATGTTGTCTTTCGTGAAGCACGTCACCTTCCGACGGTTGTTCCGGCGCGCGTACTCGAACGCGTAGCGCACGATCTTCTCCGTGCCGGGCCGCGAGATGAGCTTCAGGCATTGAGTAACCTGATTCGTCTGCCTGTACTCGATTCCGCCGTACACGTCCTCCTCGTTCTCGCGCACGATGACGACATCCATAACGGGGTGCTTCGTCTCCACGAACGGGTGATAAGAGACGCACGGTCGCACGTTCGCGTAGAGGCCGAACATCTTCCGCACCGTCACGTTCAGACTCTTATAGCCCCCGCCCTGCGGCGTCGTAATCGGAGCCTTCAAAAACACTCGCGTCCGCCGCAAACTCTCGAACGCCTCCGGCGCGACGCCCGCCGGGTTCCCCGCCAGATAAACCTTCTCGCCGATCTCTATCTCCTCGATGTCGAGCCGCGCGCCCGCGCCTTCCAGTATGCGCAAGGTCGCCTCCATAATCTCCGGCCCGATGCCGTCGCCGCGGGCAATCGTGATTTGTGTTTTCGCAGCCATGTTCTCTTGACGTGTGCCTTTCGGAATTTTCGGATGAAGACGTCTTGTGTCGGGCGCTGCGTAGATATATCATCGCCCGCCCCTGCTCCACAAACGGCGGCGCGGGCGTCGGCAGCGGGCCGCGCCGGGACAAACTTTAAGGACAGGGCATCGGAACAGACATCAGATAAGACTCCCTCCGGCGCGGCGAGTTAAAGTCGGCCTCTCTCACTCTGGAAAGGTGGAAGCCATGTCGCAAAAGCCAATCGCCATCATCGGCAGCGTAGACCCCAAGCGCTCCGACTACAAGCCTCCCATCAAGAATGCGACTGCCGCCCCCGGCGCTGCCCGCGCTCTTGGGAAAGAGCTCGCCCGCGCAAAGCACCGCATCCTGGTCTTTAGCAGCAACCCCGTCTTCATCGAGAACGGCATCGTGACTGGTTACGTCGAAGGCTGCATCGAGAGCGGCCAAGCCCCTCCCAAAAGTATCGTCGTTCTTTACCCCAGGGAGAGGGACCCGGACGTGCACGGCGAATTCGACGAGCAGAAAACTCACTCGACACTCTTCGACCCTAAAACCGACCCGCACCCGTGGTGGGAGGCCTCATACTACCAATCGCTTCCGGACGTGGAAGGGATTCTGGTACTGGGGGGCGGGCGGGCCTCCTTGATCATGGGCCTGATGGCGTTGGCGAGCCGCATGCCCGTCGTGAGCCTCGCGTGCTTCGGCGGGAACGGTGAGGAGCTCTGGGCGATGTCGAAGGGCAAGCCATGGATCGACCCCGACGACCATGACGAGATGGGGCGCAACCCTTGGAACGACGGCATGGCGAAAACCTTGATTGAATCCTTCGGCAGGCAGCGGGCCAACCTCGACAGGCTGGCCCGTGAGCAGGGCGCCGCGGCAGTGCTGGCTAAAAGGGATCGCGAAAGACGCTCGCTGCTGGCCACGGCCTTCGGCATTTCGGCGGCGGTACTGACGGCGGCCGGGGTCTTCGGCCACCAGCTTCTCGACTGGGGGCGCGGGTGGCTCGTCGTGTACGCGCTTTGCTTCATCGCCGTTCCGATCAGCGCGGGCATCGCCGGCTCCATGTTCTTCACATTGCGTCAGAGGAGGAATCAGGGCAACAACCCTCCTCTCCCTTCGGCTAGAGAGACGGCGGCCCACGGCCTTTGGGCCGGGCTCGGCTCCGCCACACTGTTTTTTGTTTCCCAGGTCACCGCCAACCGTGACATTAAGAGTTTGAGTCAGGCCGTGGTCGAGGGCACCGGCGGACTTGACGTCTTGCTCCTGTTCAGTCTGATGATCGGCTTCGTCGCCGGGCTGACTTATGAGGCCGTCTTCGGCAAGTGGGAGGCGGTAGATGCTTCGCGCGTGGGCATGATCGAGCGGGCGGGGGATTGACGTTCTTCGGATGGGCGCGGGGCCCCAGGCTGCGCGCGGCTTAAGGGGAAAACGCTTTCCCCTCGGTCGGAACCGAGCCGTCCAGAACAACTGCCGTCCTTCACTCCCCCTGGCCGTCTTCATCAATCTTCGCGGCGAGGATGAAGTCGCTTTCGCTGAGGCCGCCTATGGCGTGGGTGTAGATTTTGATTTGGGCGTAGCCCCAGCCGAGGGTGATGTCGGGGTGGTGGCCTTCTGATTCCGCTATCTGGCCGACGCGGTTGACGAACGAGAGCGCGTCGGCGAAGTTCGAGAACTTGAAACCTTTCAGGAGGTGGTGCTCTTCGACGACCTCCCAGCCGCGTAGCTCTTTGAGCAGCGGCGCGATCTCTTCGCCCTTCAGGCGCGGGACACCGCCGTGGCAAGGCACGCAGTGGCGTTTGGAAAGACTCTCCATCTTCAGACCCTCCGTCTCTCACGAATCTCGATGGCAGAAGCTTATATCAATTCGCGCCTGAGTGTGGAGTGGGGCTGATTAAACCACGGAGGTCACGAAGGACTTCACGGAGGTCACAGAGGTTTCTCTCTGCGCCCCCGTGCGAAGTTTGTGCCCTCTGTGGTTAACCGCCCTTAACTCCACGCATCCTCGGTGCGGCCTCCGCCGCGACTTGCCCAAACGCGCGCCAGCGGATAGTCTTAAGCTTCAAAAGCTACAGCACTAATCTGTCTGGATTCGGAGGAGAGGCAACGTGGCCGCCATCTACCCTTTCCGCGCCCTGCGCCCGCCCCGCGAACGTGTCGCGGAGGTCGCAGCAGTCCCTTACGACGTGGTCAACACGGAGGAGGCGCGCGCGCTCGCTGCCGGAAACCCTTTGAGCTTCCTCCACGTCTCGCGCCCCGAAATTGATCTGCCCGAAGGCACGGGTATCTACTCGGACGACGCTTACGCGAAGGCGCGCGAGAACTTTGAAAAGCTCACGCGCGAGTGCCCGCTCGAAACCGAAACGGAGCCGAGCCTCTACCTCTACCGCCTCGTGATGGGCAAGCATAGGCAAACGGGCGTCGCCGCGTGCTTCTCCGTCGACGAGTACGATACCGGCGTCATACGCAAGCACGAGCGCACGCGCCCGGACAAGGAGAACGACCGCACGCGCCACCTTCTGACCTTAAGCGCGCAGACCGGCCCGGTCTTTCTAACTTACCGCGCCGACCGAAGGATTGACGCGCTCGTCGAGGCCGAGACCAAGGAAGGGCCGCTCTTCGACTTCAACGCGCCCGACGGCGTGCGCCACACACTCTGGCGGGCCGAGCGGCCGGAACAGCTCGCGCGCTGCTTCAACGAAGTCCCGCTGCTCTACATCGCCGACGGCCACCACCGCGCCGCCAGCGCCTCGCGCGCGCGCGCCGCGCTCAAAGACAAAAACCCGAACCACACAGGCCGTGAAGAGTACAACCGCTTCCTCGCCGTTGTCTTCCCCGACGAGCAGATGCAGATTCTCCCATACCACCGCGTCGTGAAAGATTTGAACGGTCGCTCCGCGGAAGAGTTCCTCGCCGCCATCAGGGAACGTTTCGACATCACCGACGACGCGAACCCGCGCGGCCCCGGCAAGCCCGGCCACTGGCACATGTATCTTGCGGGCAAGTGGTACGGCCTGACGCTTCGCGACGGCGACGCACGCACGCTTTCCGACGACCCCACGTCAACGCTCGACGTGAGCCTGCTGCAAGACAACCTGCTCGCCCCTGTGCTCGGCGTCACAGACCCGCGCACGGACAAGCGTATAGACTTCGTCGGCGGAATCCGCGGCACGCAGGAGCTTGAGCGTCTGGTGGATGAAGGCCGCGGCGCGGTCGCCTTCGCGCTCTACCCGACTTCGATTGAAGACCTGCTGCGCGTCTCCGACTCAGGCGGCGTCATGCCGCCCAAGTCAACCTGGTTCGAGCCGAAGCTGCGCGACGGGATTCTGATTCACACGATTTGAGAGTAGACAGTAGTCAGTAGCCAGCATCCAGTAGGCTTCGCGCGGCGTGCACCCACGCCTGAATCGCTGGCTCTCGTCGACGCAGGCTCTTCTACTGGCTACTGAATACTGTCTACTGGCTACTTGAGGGAACCATGCGCGTACTCATCGCCGATAAGTTCGAGCAGTCGGGCCGCGACCGGCTGGACGCTGCCGGGTGCGAGTTCTCATACCAGCCCGACGTGAAGGACGAGACTCTGGTCGAGGCCATACGCGCCTATCAGCCGGACGCGCTCGTCGTGCGCTCGACGAAAGTGACCGAGCAGATGCTGGACGCGGGCGCGCTCAAGCTGATCGTGCGCGCGGGCGCGGGCTACAACACGATTGACGTGGCGGCGGCCTCGCGCCGTGGCGTCTACGTCTCGAATTGCCCCGGCAAAAACTCCGTCGCCGTCGCCGAGCTCGCCTTCGCGCTCATCCTCGCGCTCGACCGACGCATCGCCGATAACGTCATACAGCTCCGCGAAGGCCGCTGGAACAAGAAAGAGTTCTCCAAAGCGCGCGGCCTCCTGGGCGCACGCTCGGACTCGTCGGCACGGGCCAGATCGGGCGCGAGGTCGCCACGCGCGCGCGCGCCTTCGGCATGCGCGTCGTCGCCTGGAGTCGAAGTCTCACAGACGAGCTGGCCGCCGAACTCGGCGTCGAGCGGCGCGAGAACCTGCGGGACGTTGCGCGCGAGGCCGATGTCGTCAGCGTCCACGTCGCCTTGAAGCCTGAGACGCGCGGCCTCATAGGTTCCGACTTCTTCGGCGCGATGAGGGAAGGCGCTTACTTCATCAATACCTCGCGCGGCGACGTGGTTGACCAGGACGCTCTGCGCCGCGCGATGCGCGAGAAAGGCATCCGCGCCGGCCTCGACGTTTATGCCTCGGAACCCGCGGGCGGCGCTGGCGAGTTCACAGACGACATCGCGCGAGAGCCGAACCTCTACGGCACGCACCACATCGGCGCGTCCACAGACCAGGCGCAGGAAGCCATCGCCGCCGAGACCGTCCGCATCATCGAGACCTTCAAAGAGACGGGCCGCGTCCCCAACGTCGTCAACCTCGCGCGCCGCACTCCGGCCACGCACACTTTAGTCGTCCGCCACCGCGACCGCCCCGGCGTCCTCGCCTCCGTGCTCGACGCGATTCGCGGCGCGTCAATCAACGTGCAGGAGATGGAGAACATCGTCTTCGAGGGCGCGGAGGCCGCGGTCGCACGCATCAACCTCGAAGCCTCGCCGCCCTCGGACGTGCTCGAACAACTGAAGGCGTCGAACGCGGACATCATCGAACTCAGCCTGCTGACGATTAGTTGATCATCCGATTCACGAGAGGAACGAAATCATGACCGAGAGAATCTTCAACTTCAGCGCCGGGCCGGCCGTGCTGCCCGTGCCCGTGCTCGAACAGGCCCGCGAAGAGATGTTGAGCTTGCCCGGCGTCGGCATGTCTGTGATGGAGATCAGCCACCGCTCGAAGACCTTCGATGCGATTCACCAGAGCGCGAAGGCCGGGCTGACGGAATTGCTCGGCATACCCGAAGGCTACCAAGTCCTCTTCCTACAGGGTGGCGCGAGCCTCCAGTTCTCGATGGTGCCAATAAACTTCCTGCACGACGGCGCGAGCGCCGACTACATCCTAACGGGGAGTTGGGGCAAGAAGGCCATCAAGGAGGCGAAGAAGCACGGCACCGCGAACGTCGCCGCAGACATGGCCGACAGCCGCTACAACCGCATCCCCGCCCAAGATGAGTTGAAGCTCGACGCTGCCGCCAGCTATGTCCACATCACTTCAAATGAGACCATCGAAGGCGTCGAATGGAAGCAGGAACCCGAAACGGGCGACGTGCCGCTCGTCTGCGACGCCTCATCCGACATCTGCTCACGCCCCGTCGATGTCTCGAAGTACGCGCTCATCTACGCGGGCGCGCAGAAGAACCTCGGCCCTTCCGGCGTCACGGTCGTCATCCTCCGCGATGACCTCCTCGAGCGCATACCCGACGGCCTCGACACAATGCTCGACTACCGCACGCACGCAAAGGCCGACTCGCTCTACAACACGCCGAACACCTGGGGCATCTACATCCTCGACCTCGTCTGCAAGTGGGTCAAAGAGCAGGGCGGCCTCGAAGCGATTCACAAGCGCAACCAGGAGAAGGCCCGCAAGATTTACGACGTGATTGATTCGACCGACTTCTACCGCGGCCACGCCGCCCCCGACTCGCGCTCCAACATGAACGTCACCTTCCGCCTGCCCTCCGAAGAACTCGAAAAGAAGTTCACCGCCGAAGCGACCGCGCAAGGCTTAGACGGCCTCAAAGGCCACCGCTCCGTCGGCGGCATCCGCGCCTCCATCTACAACGCATTTCCGATAGAAGGCGTCGAAGCCCTCACCCAATTCATGCGCGACTTCGAACGCACCAACGGCTGAGCGCCCGCGGCTGAGAGCGAACTACCATAAGACCCAGCGTCACACTCCGCCGCGCCTTCGGCGACAACACACGCCGAAGGCTCGTCTTATTTCCGCCGTCAGCCTTTCACGTCGATGAGGTCAGCTTTCGCACTCCTCAAGAATCTGGCGGGCCTGTTCGAGTTCCGGGGTGCGCAAGGCAGTGAAGATTTCGACAGCACGCCGAGCGTGCGTGAGGGCATCTGACTTCTTGCCTTGCCCGACAAGGGCCTTAGCTAGGCGGCGGCAGTTGCCGCCAATTAACTCCTTGCGACCGACTTTTTCGGCCAAGGCTAGGGCCTCGCGGACGAGGGCTTCCGCGCCGAGCCAGTCCTCGCGCGTTAGTGCCACATCGGCCAGATTGCCAGTGATAGTGGCGACGCCTTCATGATAACCAGCCGCCAAGGAAATCCGTAGGGCCTCTCGGTAATCGCGTTCAGCGGCGTCGAGGTCACCGGAGAGGTATTCGGCATCTGCGAGTGCAGACAGGCTAGCAGCGACATCCTCACTCTCGCAGTTCAGGGTGCGTAGAAGCTCCACGTCCACACGGTACGCCGTGATGGCAGCAAGGTAATCACCGGCTAGTTCATGCCCGATGCCGCGCAAGCGGACGGCCAAGGCCCGTTCGCGCGCGTCAGCTTGGGACTGACGCCAATGGCTCTCGACGCGATCAGCACAGGCGAGCACTTCCGCAGACTGTCCGCGCAGATGATGAACCCAGCCGGCTTGGTAGGCCCGCCAACCAGCGTTCAAGAAATCTTCCTCCGCTACGGCCTTGCTTTCGGCATCCCGCGAGAGAGCTAGCCGTTCATCCCAGCGGCCCGTGAAGTTGAGAAAATTGTTCAATGCGGCGCATACAGTCTGGAGTTGGTCATTAGGCCCGTTGAGGAAACGGGGAAGCGCGGCGGCGACCGTAGGCCACGCGGCGTCGAGCATGGGGAAGTTGTCATATTTACTGTAACCATTCTCCAACACCAACGCGTAGGCGCGCTTTTCGAGGCGGTCGCCGGTCTCCGCGATGACTTCGGGCTTTCGCCGCCGCAGGAAGTCGGCGACCAACGGCACGAGGGCGAACGCCGTCTCTTCAGTGTCAGGGACGACGAGTGAGCGATTGGCGAGGCTGCGCAGGGCGGTCTCGGTCGGTTTCCCGTCGCAGCCCGCGACCGTGGCGATGTGCTCCACTTTCGCGGGCAGGTTGAAGTAGGTGAGCGCGCAGAGGGCTTTGGTCTCGGCGTCGGTGAACTCGTTGACGAGATCGCCGAAGACGAACTCAAGCGGGTCGTTGTCCGCGGGGCAAGAGCGGAGGAACTCAAGCGCGTCTGTGAAGGTGCGGCAGCTTCCGCGGCCTAGTTGGCCGGCCATCCAGCGAAGGAGTAGAGGGTTGCCCGCGGTCTGTTCGTAGAGGGCGATGCGCTCGGCCTCGTTGGTTCTGTCGAGCAGAGGGTTGTGGCGGGCGAGGTCGGCGAGGGTTTCGAGCGCGGCGGCCTGGTCGAGTTTTTGGAGGATTAGTAACTCGGAGCCGGAGCCGATGCGTCGGCGGCTGGTGAGGATGGCTTTGCAGCCCAGTGGCAGGCGCTTGACGAAGGTGAAGAGTTTGTCGCGGTCGGGTTTGGGGAGCGATTCGAGGTTGTCGAGGATGAGAAGGGCTTGCTCGTCGCGGAGCGCGTCGAGCAGTAGGCGGATGCGGTCGTCCTCCGGGGACTTGAGGATGTCGGGGCGGTCAAGCTGGCGTGAGAGTTCGTTGAGCATCTCAAGGAAGCCGGGGAGGACGAAGATGCCAAGCTCGCGCAGGCCGTCGTCGTCCAGCTCGCGGTTCTTGACGGAGACGAAGACGATGCGCTTGAACTCGTCGGGCTTGCAGTCGAGGGCGGCGCGCACCGCCAGCGAGGTCTTGCCCATGCCGCCCGGCCCGTCGATGAGCGCGCCCCAGGTTCGGTTTTCGGGGTCGAGGGCTTCGCGGATTTGCGCCAGCTCCGCCTCGCGCCCGTAGAAGGATTGGAGGCGCGGGAGGTTGTTGGGGATAGAGGTGTGCGGGGCCGCGCCATCGGGCGGCGTGGGTTTGGTGTAGTGGTCTTTGGGCTTACCTTCGTTTACGGCGAGGCGTTCGAGGATGACGGACGCGACTTGCTCCGGCGTGAGCTCGTCGAGGTCTGTGTATCCGGCGAGGCCGCGGAGGCCCTTGCCTTCGACGCGTCTGAAGCGGGTGAGCATCACCTCGCTCGCTTTGCGCTTCTTGAGCAGGCCGAAGATCGCATTCCATTCCAGGCCGCACCACTCCTTGTTCTCGTAGTCGGGGCAGAAGACGGCGACGACAAGCTCAGCCTCTTTTTCGTAGAGGTCGGGCAGGTAAAAAGCGAGGTCACTGCGCGAGAACTCACCTTGATGGAACTTGTCGTAGAGGATAGATGCTTCGCCGAACCGCCGCGCGAGGATGGCGGCGACTTCTGCGACGAAGTCACGCTTCTCCCCCGCGAAGGAGAAGGCGATGCGGAAGCGTTTTGACTCCATAGCTCAACTCTGCGAGCGCACGTAAGGGTTCTGACATGATCGCCGCTGCCGATTATCCACGGCGAGGGCAGCAATGACCAATATTTTTTGGCAGGACGGATAACTCAGGATGAAGCGCGCGGCCTCGCGCGCGTGTGCTTGGCACGGAGGCGGGCGCGGTTTAAAGTATGGGCCGAGTCGTTAGGTCTCTCGGTTTCGCGCCGCGGACACTTTTCCTCTGAAGATCAATGTGCACGAAAATCCTGTTCCCTCTGGCCCTCGTCTTCGGCCTTTTGGCTGCCACGCTCGCGCTGCCGCAGACGAAGCGCGGCAGCGCGCAGGCCGACAAGATTCAAACGCAGACGGGGCAGTCCGAGGCCGAACTCGTCTCCGAGAAGCACCTGCGCCGTGTCCGCCAGTTGACCTTCGGCGGCGAGAACGCCGAAGCCTACTTTTCGGGCGACGGGCGGCAGCTCATCTTCCAGTCGAAGCGCGACGGGCGGCCCTGCGACCAGATTTACGAGATGAACGCGGACGGCTCGAACGTCCGAATGGTCTCGACGGGCAAGGGCCGAACGACCTGCTCCTACTTCTTCCCCGACGGCCGTCGTATCCTCTTCTCCTCGACGCACCTCGCCTCGCCCGACTGCCCGCCGTCGCCCGACTACTCGCACGGCTACGTCTGGGCGATCTATCCGGGCTACGACATCTTCACGGCCAGACCCGACGGCTCTGATCTGAAGCAGTTGACGACAACGCCCGGCTACGACGCCGAGGCGACCTTCTCCGTGGACGGACGGAAGATCGTCTTCACCTCGATGCGCGACGGCGACCTCGACATCTACACGATGGACGCCGACGGGCGGAATGTTAAGAGGTTAACTAACGAGCTGGGCTACGACGGCGGCCCCTTCTTCTCGCGCGACGGCAAAAAGATCGTCTACCGCGCCAATCACCCGCAGACCGCCGCCGAGGTCGCGCGCTACAAGCAGTTGCTCGCCGAGAACCTTATCGAGCCGAACGTTCTGGAAATCTGGGTGATGGATGCGGACGGCTCGCACAAGCGGCAGGTGACGCACCTCGGCGCGGCCAGCTTCGCGCCCTACTTCTTCCCCGATGGCCGACGAATCATCTTCTCCTCGAACTACCCGGACGTGCACAGCCGCGACTTCAACCTCTTCGCCGTGAACACAGACGGCACCGGCCTCGAGCAGATAACCTTCCACCCTTCCTTCGATGGCTTCCCGATGTTCTCGCCCGACGGCAGGAAGCTCGCCTTCGCCTCGAACCGCAACGGACGTGTCAGGGGCGAGACCAACGTCTTCATCGCCGACTGGGTCGAAGTGCCGTCCGGCGACTTGAAGGTGACTGCCTACGACCCCTTGCGCGCCGTCGTCGTGAAGGCCAAAGTCATAATTGAAGGCCGAGACTTTAAGGGCGTCTTCGAGACCGACGAGGTCGGCGAGGCCGCAGTCCGACTGCCCGCGGGCGTCTATCAAATCAGCGTGGACGCGCTGGGCTTCCAGACCTTCACACGCGCGGGCGTGCGTGTCAGTCCCGGCTCCGCGCAGAAGCTCGACGCCGATCTCAAGGTACGACCGCCCGAATCTCTAGTCCCCGCGCGGGCCGCGCCTTAGCTTCCGCGCGGCCCGACTCGGCTGACCGCGTCTTTGAATTCGCGTCAAAGGCATCCACGCATCTGCGTCAAACGCATCCGCGTATCTGCTTCGACCGCATCGGTGAATTTTATGTTCTTGAAAATCTCTTCAGGCTCACGCCGCAGACTCCTTCTCCCGCTCTTCGCCGTCACGCTCGCCTCCGCCGCCGTGCTCGCGCAGCAGCGCGTGGGCGACCCGGACGTGCCCGACGTCGAGCGCCTGCGCGCGCACATTACATACCTCGCCTCCGACAAGCTCGAAGGCCGTCGCACCGGCACGCCCGGAGCCGAAGAGGCCGCGCGCTACGTCGCCGCAGAGTTCAAGCGGCTCGGCCTCGCGCCCGGCGTCACGAACTCGATCACATTCTGGTCTGGGCCGAACGAGATGGGCGGCGCGGGCCGAGGATACTTCCAGAGGTTCCCCTACGTCGCCGGCGTCGAGCTCGGCAAGAATAACTCTCTGACCGTCACGCGGCGCGTCGTCGAGCCGTCGCAGGGCGTCCCCATGGCGATAGACTTCGTACTCGGCGAAGACTGGATGCCGCTCGGCTTCAGCGCGAACGGCAAGGTCGAGAGCGCGCCGGTCGTCTTCGTCGGCTACGGCATCACGGACGCCGAGCAGAATTACGACGACTACAAGGGCGCGGACTTGAAGGGCAAAGTCGCCCTCGCGTTCGCGGGCACGCCCGACGGCGACAACCCGCACGGTCGCTTCACACGTTCCGGCGAGCTGCGCTTCAAGGCGGCAGCCGCGCGCGCCGCGGGCGCGAGCGCGCTCGCCGTCATCGCGCGCGAAGAGAACTTCAAAGACGACAAGCTGACGGCACTCAAGTACGACAACGCGGGCGGCGACGCGGGCCTGCCCGTGGTCGCCGTCTCGCGCCAGGCGGCGTCGAAGATTCTCGGCACGGGCGGCGTCGCGCAGCTCGCCGCAATCGAGAAGGCCGTGCTTGAGTGGGGCGGCACGACCCACACCGAGCCGACGGCGGGCGACTGGTTCACGCGGCTCAAGCTGAGAGCGCCCGAAGGCGTCGCGCTCGCGGTCTCGACCGACATCGTGCGCAAGGAAGCGCCGGCGGCGAACGTCGTCGGCGTGCTCGAAGGCTCAGACCCGAAGCTGAAGGACGAAGTCATCGTCGTCGGCGCGCACTACGACCACCTGGGCCGTGGCGGCGAAGGCAGCCTCGCGCCGCGCGAGGGCGAGATACATCACGGCGCGGACGACAACGCTTCCGGAACGGCGGGCCTGCTCGAACTCGCGCGTCTGCTCTCGCAGGACAGAGAGAAGATGCGCCGGACGATCGTCTTCATCGCCTTCGGCGGCGAGGAGGAGGGCCTCA
>JALZHC010000955.1 GCA_030914105.1 Acidobacteriota bacterium | reverse complement strand
AGCCTTTCCTTCATCCTTCATCCTTCCGCCTTCATCCTTTTCTTCTCACCATCCGCGCAGAATCTCCCAGCGTTCGACGACGCGCGCGCCTTCGAGCACGTGGTAGTGCGAGTGCTGCGCGGCGGTCAGGCAAGAGTGGTTGGCGAGCACTCGGACGCGCGCGCCGACGCGGAGCGCGTCGAGCAGTCGCTCGTCCTCGACGAAGACTTCGCCGTGCTCCTGCGAGAGCGCGCCGACTCTCAGGCCCAGGTCAATGCCTTCGAGGTCGAGCACGCGACCGAAGCCGCACGCGGGGTCGAACTCCGCGGGGCCTCGATCCTTCGAGAGCGCGATTGCGCCCGCGTCGAGGACGACTTTGCGGCGCGCGCGGTCGCGGTGGACGACCGAGGCCAGGACTGTGAGCGCGCAGTCTTCAAAGCCGCAACTGCCCAGGGTCGCCTGGAAGGCGTCGAAGAAGATGTAGTTGCCGGGCCGCGCCTCGTCGATGCCCGCGAGGTGTTCGACGTGCGTCATGGTCGGCGTCGAGCCGACGCTGACGGTCGGCACTTCGAGGCCGTCGGCGCGCAGGCGCGCGGCGAACTCCGTCATCAGATCGCGCTCGCGGCGCGCGACCGCCCGAAGCTCTTCGCGCGAGCGCGCGTGGTAAGAGTGGCCCGCGTGCGTGAGTACGCCTGCGAAGCGGAGGTTGCGCGCGTCGCTGATGAGGCGCGGGATTTCGAGCGCCTCCGGACGGTCGGGTTCCACGCCGCAGCGGTGGTAGCCGCAGTCAACTTTCAGGAAGAGGTCGAGCAGCAGGCCGGCACGTCGCGCGGCCTCGTCGAGCAGCGGCGGGATGCTCGCGTCGTCAGTGATGAGAGCGAAGCTGTCGCACGCGCGCGCAAGCTCCGTCGCCTCTTCAAACTTGCCCGGCTCGATGGGCACGGCGTAGGTGATGTCGCGGAAGCCGCGTGCGGCGAAGGCGCGTGCCTCTGCGAGCGTGGAGACGGTGATGCCGCCCGCGCGTCCCTCGGTCTGTATGCGCGCCACCTCGACGCACTTGTGCGTCTTGACGTGCGGGCGCAAGCGGACGCCGAACTCGCGCATGCGCGCCGACATGCCCGCGGCGTTGCGCCGCACGCGCTCGATGTCGAGGACGAGCGAAGGCGTCTTGATGGTCTGCAAGTCCATGACGTTTGAAAAGGGTTGCGAGGAACTATAGCACTATCGAAGCGTTTGAGCTTAGGACAGAGAGAGGTTGGCTACAGAGACACAGAGATAAAACTTCGCGGCCTTTGCGCCATCTCCAGCGCCTTTGCGTTTAAATGTGACTGACTTAAACGCAAAGGGCGCTAAGGTAATTCGCAAAGGCCGCGAAGTTTTTGGGCGCGAAAGCCGCGTAGGTTTCAAGGCCGCGGAGGTTTCGCGGCGGCGAGACGACGCGCGCGCGTTGCGTCGGTCTTCGGGCGCATCGTTTCGCCGCCGTCTATCGAAGGCGCAAGGCCCCGTCCCGCGCCTTCAATGTCGTTCGTTAAGGGTGCCTGCGTTCGGAGCTTGACTCGTTGCGCTCGGTCTTCGCCGGATGTTCAGACTCGCGCGCGGGCGGCGACGCGGGTCGCTCCTGTCGCGGCGCTTCCTGTCGAGGCGTTTCCGGTCGCGGCCTCTCCTGCCGCGGCTGTTCTTGTCGCGGTGACTCACCGCCGGAAGGCCGCGACTCAGACGGCGCTTTGCGTTCGGGCCGGGAGGAAGGCGGCTCCTCACGACGCGGAGGGCGCTCGGCGGGCGGCGAGGGGCGCTCGCGCGCGCCCGGATCGGAGGGACGCATGCGCGGCTCAGGCCTGTAGGCGGGCGGCGACGAAGGTTGCTCTTCGCGCGGAGTCTCTCCGCCCGGTCGCTCGAACGTGCGGCGCTCGCCGTTGGGACGCGCGGGCCTGCCGCGGTTCGAGTCCGAGTCGCCACGCTCGTAAGGCTCCGTGCGACGACGGCGCGGCTCTGAGCCGTTGGAAGGCTCGCCGGGGTTGTTGACCTCGCCGGGATTGTTAACAGACGGAGGCGCGGAGCGCGTCGGCCGCGCGCGCGTCCC
>JALZHC010000389.1 GCA_030914105.1 Acidobacteriota bacterium | reverse complement strand
GTTGATACGTGCCGCGGTTGCCGAAGATGGAGAGGAAGCCAGAGCCTGCGCGCTTGTAGAAGTGTGAGCGCTCCGGGTCGTAAGGCTGGCCGCGGCGCGCGTCGTTCGCGCCCGTGTAGAGGCCGTCACGGTAGCCCTGGTCGTAGGCGTTCGAGCTGTACTGGTAGCCGCCGTAGTTCGAGGCCTCGTACTCGCGCGTCGTGTGCCGGTAACGGCGGTCTCGGTCTCGGTGGTGGTCACGGTCTCGCCTGTCGCCGTGATCCCGATGATGGTCGCCGTCGCCGCCTCTATGGCCGCCGTCGCCTCCGCCCCCGCGGTTGCCGCCGCCCCTGTGATTGCCGTCGCCGTCCCTGTGGTTGCCGCCATCGCCGCCCCGATCACGATGATGAGTCGAGGTGGTCGAGCCGCCGCTGCCGGCGGTCGGCTGCGGGTTGTCGCTGGCGTCGCGGTCGTGGCGGTCGTGATGGCGGCGACCGCCTTCGCTTCCGCCTCCTCTTCGCTCGCCGCCATCGCGGTTGTGATTGCTGCTGCCGCTGCTGCCGCCGCTACTGCTACTGCTGCTATTGCTGCGACTGCCGCCGCTGTTGCTACTACTGTGACTACCGCCGCTTCGGCTGTGACTGCCGCTGTCACTGCTCCGGCTATGACTGCCGCCGTCGCTGCTCCGGTTGTGAGAGTTACTACGCTGGCTGTCGCTATCGTTACTACTGCTGTCGCTGCCGCTGCTACTGCTGCTGCTGCTATCTTTACTGCTGCTACTGCTACTGCTGCTACTACTGCTGCTGCTACTGCGGCTATCGTTCCGACTGCTGCTGTCGTCACTGCGACTGCTGCTCCGGCTACTGTCGCTGCTGCGGCTGTCGCTTTCCGTGGTTCGGTGGCCCTGCGCCTGGGCAGTCAGGGACAGGGCGAGCAAGACTGAGAGAGTGAGTGAGCATGTCGCGATGGCCGCCCACACCTTCCTCTTCAGATTGTTGATTTTCATGGCGTGCCTCCGTGCGTGGCCGGTTGCGGGAGAGCATGCGCTGCAGGCGGGCGGGCCTCATCGGCAGTAAAACTTACGGCGAGGGCCGGGACGACTCGACGGGCCGGCAGGGCAAATGCAGTGCAAATATACACCCGACCGCCAACGCAGTCACGAGCTTTGAGCGATAAATAAACGGGACGGAGGGACAGAAACGAACGACCCGCCGAAAAGACGAGAGTCCCGCCGAGGAGACCGAAGAGAAGAACTCTCTGGCCGCCCCGCGGGACTCTCGAAACGCTGCGCCTTGTCGCGCGCCTAAAGCTTAACCCTCAACCGTCAGACGCGCGTCAAAGGCGTTCACGCCGCCTGCTCGCACGCGATTCCGAAACAGTCGCGGATTTCGTCCGAGTCGAGCGTGTCGCGCTCCATGAGGCCGTCAACGAGGCGCGCGATCTCGGCGCGGCGCGAGTCGACGACCCCGCAGGCGCGCTTCATCTGCACGTTGACGATCTCGTTCGTCGCCTGCTCGATGCGGTCGAGAAGCGCCTGGCTGTGCGGGTCTTCCGGCTTGCCGAGGTGGATGGGGCCGAGCGGACTCATGCCGAACTCCGAGACCATGCGGCGCGCGATCTCGACGGCGCGCTCGATGTCGTTAGAAGCGCCCGCCGTCATCGTGTCGAGCAGAAGGATCTCCGCCGCCCGACCGCCGAGCAGCATTGCGATCTGGTCTTCGAGGTACTGCCGCGTCCGCATCAAACGGTCGCGTTCGGGCAGCGCCTGCGTCACGCCGAGCGCCCGCCCGCGCGGGAGGATTGAGACTTTGTGAATCGGGTCGCCGTGCTCGACGGCGAGGCCGACGGCGACGTGGCCCGCCTCGTGGACGGCCGTCGCGTAGCGCTCCTCCTCGTCCATCATGAAGCCCTGGCGCTCGACGCCCATCAGGATTTTGTCGCGCGCGTACTCGACGTGTGGGCGACCCACGGCCTCGGAGCCGTCGCGCGTCGCGACAATCGCCGCCTCGTTGATGAGGTTAGCGAGGTCTGCGCCGGAGAAGCCGGGCGTGCCGCGCGCGATCCACGTCAGGTCGAGCCCGTCTTCGAGCTTCACCTTGCGCGCGTGGACACGGAGTATCTGTTCGCGCCCGCGCATGTCCGCGAGGTTGACCGTAATCTCGCGGTCGAAGCGACCGGGGCGCGTGAGCGCGGGGTCGAGAATGTCGGGGCGGTTGGTCGAGGCGATGACGACGACGCCGCTCAGTTGCTCGAAGCCGTCCATCTCGATGAGGAGTTGGTTGAGCGTCTGATCCTGGTCGGCGGAGGCCGAGTCGCTGCCGCGACCGCGGCGGCGGCCCAGGGCGTCAATCTCGTCAATGAAGACGACGCAGGGCGCGAGCTTGCGCGCGCGCGCGAACAGTCTGCGGACGCGCGAAGCGCCGAGGCCGGCGAACTTCTCCTGGAAGCTCGAACCCGAAACGGAGAGGAAAGGAACCTTTGCTTCGCTGGCCGCGGCGCGCGCCAGCAACGTCTTACCCGTGCCCGGAGGGCCGGAGAGCAGAATGCCGCGCGGAGGCCGACCGCCGAGCCGACCGAACTTCGAGGGGTCGCGCAGGAAGTCAATCGTCTCCGCAAGCTCGGCACGGGCCTCGTCAACGCCGGCCACGTCCTGAAACGTGACTGCGCCGTCGCCGCCGGTCTCAGCCGCGTTGAAGTCTCCCGTCACGCCCATGCTCGCGTAGACGCGCCAGCCGATGAGGCCGAGCGCCAGCAGCGCGATGATGGGGAGCAGGTAGTTGAGTGTGGTCGCGACGATGCCCGGCTGCGCAGAGTGGACTTCGACCTGCGCCTTGCTCTTGGCGAAGGCCGAAGCGACTTCGGCCTGTGCGGGGTCGGTCGGCAGAATCGAGCGGACGAGCGTGCCGTCGGTCTGCGTCACCGTGACGACCTCGCCCTCGATCTTCACCGAGCCGACGTTGCCCGCGTCGGCCAACTCGCGCAGCTGCGTGTAGTTGATGTCGCGGACGACGGGCTGCGCCTTCCCGTAGAAGAGGCCGAAGGCGGCGAGGGCGAAGGCGAGAAGGAGAAGGAGGCCGGCGACGACGACGACCTTGCCCGGCTTTTGCGAACGGGGGATCAGGCGTGAGAACGGCATAAAGACCTCGGCTCAAAAAATTCTGACGGAGGCGGGGGCGCTCCGCGTCTGTTTCGGTTGTTCAGTTAAAAGAGACCGCCTCTGGGGAGCCGCCGAAGGAAGACCGCCGAATGGCTCGCACGTTTGAGCGGGACTGGAAACGTGTGAAAGCGCCCGTCGGGTTTGAAGGGACGCAAGTCACACTCTAGCAGTCAGGGGCTTTTGAAGTCCAGCGGAAAAGCGCGGCCCGCCGGGGCGGCGACTAACCTCTTTGCCTGCAACGGCGACAAAGACCAACCCCTTCCGATGACCCAAAAGCGGTTTCGGTTGCCGCCGTTCTGGAAGGATAAGGGCGGAGGGAGGAGGGATGAAGGGGAGACGGTCTTTCTTTCATCCCTCCTCCCTCCGGCGCTGCTTGTCTTTCAAACACCGCGGCTCTGCGGCCCGCGGCGCGATTCAGTACAGCGGCGGCCGTTTCAAGTCCGGCGGGCCGCGGTCTGCCCCTGAAATCGCCGGGTTTTCCGGGCTTTGTGAAGCGTTCGCGGCCCGGCGTCTGTTGGCATGGGCGTTGCTGAATTCCCTGACACAAGGGGTTCTGCGGAACCGTAAGAGTACAAAGGCTGACGCTCAACAAGGAGAAGGCGAATATGTTGTGGACAATTCTGGTGATCCTGCTGGTTCTGTGGCTTCTGGGTCTGGTGAGCGGCTACACGGTGGGCGGTTTCATACACCTGCTGCTCGTCCTCGCGCTCGTGATCTTCGTCATCAACCTCCTCACAGGACGAAGGACAGTCTAAGAATCTGACAGGCGTTCAGAGTGAAAGAGGGCGGCGCGTGTCCGGCGCGCGCCGCCCCTCTCCTATTTCAGAACAAACAGCCCTCAGCCGATTTCCGTCCCGCAGTTGCGGCAGTGCGTCCGGCGCTTCGCGTTGAGCGTGCCGCACGCGGCGCAGCGCCTGTACATCGCGCGCGCGAACCAGCTCGTAATGAGCGCGCTCGCGCCGAGGATGGCGACGAGGACGAGCAGGCTGATGAGCGTGTCCCTCAAGACTTGTACCTCTCAAGCATCTCGTCCTGGTAGCGCCGCCCGCGCTCGTAGCCGCGGCGGAACGCACCCTCCTCGCACTCCTTTCCGAAACACTCGCGCAGACGCTCGGCGTCTGCTTCGTAAGAGCGACTTCGCGCGCGCGGATGAAGCGCGGCCTCGAAGCCGCGCCGGTAAGTCGGCTCGTCTGTGCCGAAGTCGCCGCCGTCAACCGTGTACTCGGCCTCCTCCGCGTCGCGCAGGCCGAGCCACCACTTCTCGCGCGCAGCGTCAACGCTCTCGGCCCCTGCCTGCGTCAACACGCCGCGCGCGACGTTCGACTGCTCTTCGTCGTCGGCGACGGCGATGACGACCGAGCGACCGCGGCGCAGCGCGTCCTCGTAGACGAAAAGCTCGTCGTGCGGCAGCCCCTTCGCCATCGAGTCTTCGAGCGAGCCGCCGACGGCCGCGCCCGTGGCCGCGCCGCCCGCGCCGAGCAGCGCCGCGCCGACGAGGACCGACGTGAAGACGAGGAGCGGATGGATGTCGAGCTGGTCGCCCTCGACGAAGGGTGAGATGACGTAGCCCTTGGCGTTCTCGATGACCACGGACGCGGCGAAGGTGATCCCGGCCGTCGTCCAGCCCTCCAGTGCGGCGACCGCCAGCAACGGCAGGCGGGCA
>JALZHC010000954.1 GCA_030914105.1 Acidobacteriota bacterium | reverse complement strand
GTCTACCCGCGAGGCTTCCGCTCGCGGTTCTGTTCGCGCGTGCCCTCTGTGGTTAAAATCTCCGCCCGGCTGAGAGCAGGCTCAAGCGCGTGCGCGCGAGGCTTGTCCGCCGCGCACGCGCTCGGTCTCGGACTCGAAGATGTAGGCCAGCGACTTGTAGATCAGCTTCGCGCAGAGGAAGGCCGACGCGCTGAAGCCCTCGACGTAAGAATATTCCGTCAAGTCCATGCCGACGACGCGGCGCGCGCGCGCCAGCGTGCGAACGAGGCCGAGCACTTCGTACCAGCCTAGGCCTCCCGGCTCAGGCGTCCCCGTCTGCGCGACGAGCGAAGGATCGAGGCCGTCTATGTCAATCGTCAGGTAGACGTTCTCCGTGAGCGTCGAGACGGCGTCCTCCCACCAGTCGCTGCGCCCGGCGATGTCCTTCGCCCAGAAGATGCGCGTCGGCAGACGTTCAATCGTGCGCGCCTCTTCGGCAGAGATCGAGCGGATGCCGACCTGCACGGCGGGCAGCCGCAGGTCTTTCACGACGCGCGCCATGATCGAGGCGTGCGAGTGCGGCGTGCCATCGTATGTGTCGCGCAGGTCTGCGTGCGCGTCAATCTGGAGGACGGAGAGGTTCTCATACGCTTCGGCGTGCGCCTGAATCACCGGCGCGCTCACCGAGTGCTCGCCGCCGATCATGCAGACGAACTTACCCGCCGAAACTAATTCGCGCGCGCGCGCGAGCAGCAGTCTCATCATCTCTTCGGGCGTCGAGGCGGGCCGAGTCACCTCGGTCGTGTGGATGCCGAGGCGGTAGACCTCTGCGTCGGTCTCCTCGTCGTAGAGTTCCATGTTGCGCGAGGCGTCGATGATCGCCTCCGCGCCCGCGCCCGTGCCCGTGCCGTAAGAGACAGTGCCCTCGTAGGAGACGGGCCAGACGACGACGCGCGCGCGCTCGAACGACGACAGTTCTTCGTCTTCGATGCCGCCGAAGTTCATCGGGAGGTTTGCGGATTCGGACATGCGGACAGTTTAAAGTCGGCTCCGGCGCGTGACAAGTTTGAGGCGCGTTTGACGAGAGTGAGTCGTCGCGTCTGAGCCGTCGCGGCGTTGACTTGCCGCGCGATTTCCAATAGAACTCTCACGCTCTCTGTAAACCTACGTGCGAGGCCGAAGAAATGAAGGCGCTACTGCCAATCGTCATACTCGCCGCCGCCGTCTCGATGTGCGGCCTGAGCGGAAGGCTCTGGAACCGAGGCGACGCGAACGGCCCCGCCTCAGCGTCCGCAATGTCGGACGACGACAAGCACAAGCTCTTTCAGGCGGCGGCGCAGTGCGGCGACACGCCGTTGCGGCTCGAAGCCCTGAAGCGCATCTGCCTCTCGCCGGGCGAGAACGCGTCGCGCGAAGACTTCGAGAAGTTCGTGCAGGCGCACACGACCTGGGCGGCGAAGAACGTCCTCTTCATCATGAGCCTGAGCAGCCAACAGAGGGCGCGCGACTACGTCGTCCAGCACATGCCGCCCGCGGACTCGAACTGCCCCGCGCCCGCGAAAGGCACAGCCGTCTCGCAGCAGGATGCCTGCGCGCTCGTCACCACGTCCGAGGTCGCCGAGGCGACAGGTATGCCCGTCGGCTACACGAACCTCGTCAGGTACACGGGCAACCAGTCCGAGTGCGACTTCCGCCCCTCGAAGGGGAGCCTGCGCGGCGTCCTCGTCTTAGTTAACTGGCAGGGCGGCGCGGCGGCTTTAAAGAAGGCGCTCGCCGACGAAGGCGCGAACGCGACCAAAGTCGAAGGCCTCGGCGACGAAGCCTACGCCGCCGGCGCGAGCCTCTACGTCCGCAAGGGCGACGCCCTCATCACGATCCAACTCGTCGGCTCACCCGGCAACCCGAACGCGAAGGCCAGGGCGCTGGCGCAGAAGATTGTTGACAGGCTTTGAAGGTTTCGGCGGGCGCAGAAGATCGTTGATGGCCTTCGAGTGAGCCGGACGCGCCGACGAAGTAGGCCGCGGCGCGCCGGAGTTATCACGACGCCACGCGCCTCACGCTCAGATACAGTTGCAGGTGCA
>JALZHC010000388.1 GCA_030914105.1 Acidobacteriota bacterium | reverse complement strand
CGGACGCGGCGCTCGAATGGCTTGAGAGAGCTTACGCGGAGCGCGACGTGTGGCTGGTCTGGCTCAAGGTTGACCCGCGTCTCGACCCTCTGCGCTCGGACGCGCGCTTCAGGAATCTTCTGTGGCGCGTCTTCCTCGACGCGGACGCAGGCGTGCTCTCCGCGCAGACGCCGACCGAATCCGGCGAGTGTTACTTCTGGGGTTAGCGCGCGAACGATCTCGACACAGAGAACCCTTAAACGAAACGAGGGCCGCGGAGTTGATTCTCCGCGGCCCTCGCGTTTCGGTCTTCGCCTGCGCTTTAGAAGGAGAAGCGCAGTTGAATCTGGCCGTAGCGGTTTGCGCCGCGCGAGCCGGCGAACTGCCCGCCGTCGTTGACGCGCGGCTGGTTGAAGAACTGTCCGAGCACGTCGCCGTCGGCGCGCGTGTGATCCCAGGCGAAGTACGGGTGGTTGAGCACGTTGAAGAAGTCAACGCGGAAGTCGAAGCGCCCGGTCTCCATGCCCGGCACGCGGACTGACTTCTGGAGTGAAAGGTCGAGACGGTTGAAGCTCGGCCCGCGCAGAGTGTTGCGCCCGGCGATGTTCGTGCGTATCGCGGGGTCGACGACGTAGCGCACGTTTGCAAGAGTGACCGCGTTTCCCGTTACAGGGTCGAAGTAGCCTGTCGGCGAAGGGCCGAGGCCGAAGGCCCCGGCGAAGACGTTGGCGACGGCCACGGAGGTCGGCGGCGCTGCCGGGTTCGAGATGGACGGCCGGTCGTTGAAGCCGCTGCCGTCGCCGTTCAGGTCGAAGCCGCCGACGTAGGGCGTCTCGACCGCGCCGGACTGGATGCGGTAAGTGCCCGAAAGCGTGAAGCCGCCGAAGACCTGACGGCCCCAGCCCGATTTGAGCAGGGCGGGGATGTCGTAGAGCGCCGTGGCGGCGAAGCGGTGCGGCACGTCGAAGGTGGAGACGCTTCGGTCGGCGCGGAAGCCGCCCATCACGCCGAGCGGGTCGGACTGCCGCGTGCTGCCGCCGGAGGTCGTGAAGACTTCGCTGTTCACGTCGTCAATCGACTTCGAGAAGGTGTAGGCCAAGCGGAAGAGCATGCCGTTCGAGAAGCCGCGCTCGGCGCGGACTTGCAGCGAATGGTAGACGCTGTCGCCGGCGTTCGTGCGCGCGAGCACGGAGCCGAAGGCCGGGTTGCTGCGAACCAAAGTGCCGAAGCCGCCGACGCCGGGGTTCTCTTCGACGTTGATGAACTGGTGCTCGCCGCGCGAGCCGACGTAGGCCGCGTCGAGGATGACACGGTGCGGCAGCTCGCGTTGCAGGCTGAGGTTCCAGACGAACGTGACCGGGTTGACGAGGTTCGCCTCAATCGGGTTCTCAGCCGCCAGCTTGCTGGGCGCACCCGACGTTGGAAGGAAGGTCGGGCCGGCGACGAAGTTTGCGAAGCCTCGACCGCCGACCGAAGACCCTTGATTGGTCGCGCCGAAGGTGCTCGGCGAGGCGGCGACGATGTTGTTGACGATGTTGTTGAAGAGCACGTCGTAGTTGACGGCGAAGCCGCCGCGAAGCACGGTCTTCCCCGTGCCGAGGAGGTGGCCGAGCAGGCCGCGGTCGGAGTCGGGCGCGTAGGCGAAGCTGAAGCGCGGCGCGAAGTTATTGTTGTCTCGCCGCTGCTCGACGCGGACGGGGAAGGGCTGCGTGGGGTCGAAGAAGCTCGGCTGGAAGGCCGGGAACGGGACGGAGTTGGCGACGGGGCCGTAGTTCTCGTAGCGCAGGCCGAGGTTGACGGTCAGGTTCGGGCGCAGCTTCCACTGGTCGTTGACGAAGTAGGCTTGCGTCGTCGTGTTGGGCTGGAGCGTGCCGGGGCCGAACTGGATGGCCGCGCCGCCCGCGCCCGTCCCCGAAAAGGCATCGACGAAGTTGCCGAAGGCCGGGAAGCCTCCGCCGGCGGCGAAGGTCAGAGTGCCGCGCGAGTTGATCGGCACTTCGACTTGCGCGCGCTGCACGAGCACGTCCGCGCCGACGCGGAAGGTGTGGTCGCCGATGGTGTGCGTGAGTGTGTCCTGGAACTGGTAGTTGTGGAAGAGACGCCCTTGCGGGAAGCCCGTCGTGAGTCCGACCGGCGTGACGGCGGTGGCCGCGCCACCGGAGAAGAGGAAGACGGGCGCGCCCGCCGAGAGCGACTTGTCGCGCGGGCCGAAGCTGAGGTCGAAGCGACCGAAGCCGAAGCGGAACTCGTTGGTCGTTTTCACGGAGAGGTTGCGCGTGTAGCTGAAGAGAAGGTTGTCGGTCGTCGCCGGCACGTCGATCTCGAAGCCTGGGAAGGAGACGATGCCGCCGAACTGCTGGTTCTGGACGAGGCTGCGGTCGCCGTAGTAGCGCCACGTCAGGCTATCGCGCACGGTCGGCGTCCAGTCCACGCGCGCGAGGAACTGTTTGTCGTCGTTCGGCTCCGGCAGAGTGAAAGAGGTCTGCCCGAACGGGATGGAGGGGCGACCGCCGCCCAAGGGCACGAGCCGGTCTGCATTCGCGTCCGGCGCGAGCACCGAGCCGACGACGGCGAGATACTGGTCGAGGTTCCGGCTCGCGCCCGCGGGGAAGAGCTGGCGCAGCGCCGCGAAGCCCGAAGCGGTCGGCACTTCGGCGGTCGCGACGGCCTGCTGCCGCGCGCGATCCTCCTGATAGGTTCCGAAGAAGAAGAGCTTGTTCTTCTTTATCGGCCCGCCGAAGGAGAAGCCGGGGATGTTCTCGATGAAGTGCGGCACCTTCGTCAGGCCGGAGATGGACTTCTGGCCGGGCGTGAGCGAGTAGAGCTTGCTCGGACTAATCACGTCGTAGACCGAGCCGAAGAAGTTGTTGCGCCCGCTCTTGCTGATGACGTTGACGACTGCGCCGCCCGCGCGCCCGTACTCGGCGGAGTAGTTGCTGCCGAGGATGGAGACCTCGTCGTAGCCGTCGCGCAGGATAGGCTGGATGATCTGGCCGGTGATGTCGTTGTCGTTGTTGTCGAGGCCGTCGAGCAGTTGGTTGTTGCCGCGCGGGCGCACGCCGTTGATGGAGAACTCGGTGCCCTGCACGAAGCCGCCGGACTGACCCGGATTGACCACGCCCGGCTCGGTGAAGACGAGGTTGACGGGGTTGAGGCCGACGACGGGCAGGTCTGTTATCTGCCGCGCGTCGAGCGTGCCGGCGCGCGTGCCGTCGGCGGTCTGCAACTCGACGGGCGTGGCCGAGGTGACGGTGACGACCTCGGAGGCCGCGCCGACTTCGAGCTGCGCCGAGACGCTGACGGTCTCGGCGGCGGCGACAGTCACGTCCGCCTTCGTCCACGTCTTGAAGCCCGTGGAGCTGACCTCGACCTTATAAGTGCCGGGGTCAACCGCGTCGAGCCGATAGCCGCCGTCGCCCTGCGTCACGGTCTGCCGCGCCGTGCCCGTGGCGGCGTTCGTGATCCTCACGGTCGCGCCCGTGACGGCTGCGCCGTTCGGGTCTGTGACGTTGCCGACGACGAAGCCCTTGCTGGTCTGCGCCGACACGTTTGCGCTCAGGGCGAGCATTAAGAGCGTGAGGGTTGCGACGAGTCTTTGAAGCTTGGACATAATTCTCTCCTTCAGGCCGCGGTCTTGCGCGCGGCCACGGATGGCTCGTTTTCTTCAGGGGAGTGCTCGTGTGAAGAAGCAAGGGCCGGGCCATCCGACGGGCGCGAAAGCTAAGTGGTTGAGTTGGAAGGAGCGGAGAAAAATCGGCGTCCGAGGATTAGGAAATGATTTGATGGGGTTGGACGTGAGTGAGATTTGCAGATTCAGAATTTCCGACGCCTCCAAATTTTCCAAGTGGCCGCGTGCGAGTTTGCGGACGGCGTTACGAAAATTCAGATTCACTTGCGCGGGAGGCGAAGCAAGCTGAAGGCGGAGGCGCGGAGGTTTTTACAGAATCGCGAGCGAAGGCCTCGCGGGTCAACGACGCAGGGAAAACAATTAACAGGGATGGACAGGATAGACAGGATGAAAGCTCTTATCCTGTACCTCCTGTCCATCCCTGTTAATTGTTCGCTTCATCACCAGACGGGTAGCTCTGACGAAAGGAGCGCCCGCGAGGCTTCCGCTCGCGGTACTGTATCCCTCTGTGCCCCCTGCCGCGCACTCTGTGCCTGTGGTGTTTAATCAATCCGGCTTCGCGCTCAAGTGATGACTAATCTAAAGTCGCGGCTTGAGGAACGCGAGCAGGTCGTCCTGCCAGATGGAGACGCCCTGTCCGAAGATGAGGTGGCCGGGCGCGATGTTCGAGGGGTTGCTGGTCGGCGTGAACGGCGGATAGATGATCGTCTTCTCCCACTCGCCGGAATTTTTGATCGCCTCGCCGACCGTCCTGGCCGCCTCCGTCGTCGCGTCGTTCTCGGCGTCCATGCAGAGCGCGGGGATTTTGATCTTCGCGGCTGCCGCCGGCAGCTCGCTGCGGAGCACGGGGCTGCTCTTCCATGTGAGCGCGCCGCCGGCCTGATCAACTAAGGCGACGAACTCGCGGCGCTCGCCCGCCGCGAGAATCGAGACGACGCCGCCGTGCGACCAGCCGACGAGGGCGACGCGCCGGAAGTCAATCTGTCCGGTCACACGACTCTGCCTGAGTCGGTTCGAGTCCGCTTCCGCTCCGACGTTCTTCAGGTGGTCGAGGCCGGCCAGCACGTCGCCCGCCTCCTCCCGAAAACGCTTCATCATGCGCTCGCCGCGGTCGCCGCCGACCTCTTCACCGTAGGTCTGGCCGTCGGACTTGCCGTAGCCGCGCCGCTCCGGCACGAGCACGGCGTAGCCCTGCGG
>JALZHC010000387.1 GCA_030914105.1 Acidobacteriota bacterium | reverse complement strand
ACGACGCAGACCTCCAGTGGAGCGAGGCGGCAAGATTTTACGAAGCGCCCTTCCAGTTGAAGTCCAACGGCGGCACGCTCGTCGTTGACGACTTCGGGCGGCAGAGGGTCGAGCCGCACGACCTCTTGAACCGCTGGATCGTGCCTTTAGAGAAGCGCGTCGATTACCTGACTCTGCACACCGGAAAGAAGATCGAGGTGCCGTTTGAGCAGTTGGTCGTCTTCTCGACGAACCTCAACGAGAAGGATTTGGTTGACGAGGCGTTCCTGCGGCGCATGGGCTACCGCGCGCGCGTCGAGCCGCCGACGCCCGCGGCCTACGTCGAGATTTTCAAGCGCGCCGCGTACACGCGCGGCCTCAAGGTCGAGCAGTCGTGCCTCGACCACCTGCTCAACAACTACATGCTCGAACAGCGGCAGATGAAGTCCTGCGAGCCGCGCGACCTGCTCGACCGCGTGACGGACATCTGCCTCTTCGAGGGACGACCGCCCGAAATCAACGCGCGCCTCATCGACGCGGCCTGGCGCAACTACTTCGGAACCTCGCACGGCTTCGCGGCGCAGGAGACGGGCCGGCGCGGCACGGGAGATTTGAAGCGGAACACAGGCGAGCTGACAAGGAACACGGGGGAATTGATTGATGCGAACCCGCTGCAACTCTGACGAGCTTAACAGCACCGCGAGCGTTAGCGAGCGGGTGACGCTCCGCCGCAGACGCTTGATTAAAGTTAGACGCACACGCTCGCTAACGCTCGCGGTGCTGCCGGCGCGCGCCTTCGACGTTGCGCTGCTGTTGAGGGCCGCGCTGCTCGTCTTCGTCATCCTCGCGCTCGTGCCGCCCGCGCGGGCCGATCAGTTGCGCCTGACGGACGGGACGACGATGGAGGTTGACGAGGCCTGGGAGGACGCGCAGGGCGTCTGGTACAGGCGCGGCGGCGTGACCTATCTGGTCGAGCGCTCGCGCGTGAAGGAGGTCGTGAAGGCCGGGCAGGAGGCGACGAAGACGGCGGGCGGCAGGACGAAGGGCGCGGGCGGCGCGAGCCGGAAGAACGCGAGCGACGCGGCGCTGGTGAAGACGTTTGAAGAGAGCGGTGCGCGGAAGCTCGAAGAGGTGAAGCCCGGAGAGATGAGGAAGACGGAGGAGGGCGGGGAAGAGGTCTGGATTCATCTCGTCGGCGGGGCGAAGATGGAGGTTGACGAGGCGGACGAGCAGGCGGACGGGGTCTGGTACAGGCGCGACAATATCTCGACCTTCATCGAGCGCGAGCGCGTCGAGCGCGTCGAGCGCGTGCAGTTGACGAGCGAAGAGGTGGCCGGCGGCACGGGGGCCGGACGCCGACGCGAGTGGCGTTGGACGACGGGCAGCTCGCGCCTCGACTCGCTCATCAAGCAGAACGGCGCGCGCTACGACGTTGACCCGTACCTCATCTTCTGCGTCATGGAACAGGAGTCGCACTTCAACTCACGCGCCGTCAGCCCCGCAGGCGCGCGCGGCCTGATGCAGCTCATGCCCGGCACAGCCGCGCGCTTCGGCGTGCGCAACCCGCACGACCCCGCGCAGAACGTCAACGGCGGCACGCGCTACCTGAAAGAGCTTCTGGCTCGCTTCAGCTACCGCGTCGACCTCGTGCTCGCGGGCTACAACGCCGGCGAGGGCAACGTCACGCGCTACGGCAACCGCGTGCCCCCCTTCCGCGAAACGCGCAACTACGTCCGCCGCATCACCGCGCGCTACGAAGAGGCAAAGTAAGTGATAAGTGATAAGTAATAAGTGATAAGAAATAACGCGGCGGCTGCCTTCTCTTATCACTTATCACTTATCACTCTTCTGGAATGTTCGGGTCATTCGCGCTTGTTTAGGGTTGAGGTGCGCCGAGATGAAAAGGGTTTTTGTTAAGTTGGTCGTGGTGGCGGCGTTGGCCGCTTTTTGCGTTCAGGCGCGGGCGCAAGGGGCGCGTGGCGGGGAAGCGCCGCTGACGAACGCGTCGGTGGTGAAGCTCGTGCGCGCGGGCTTCAGCGAGAAGGCGGTCATCGCCATCATACGCGCGCGGCCCGTCAGCTTCGACCTCGCGCCGGAGCGCCTCATCGAGCTGAAGAAGAGCGGCGTGGGCGAGAAGATTATCCTCGCCATGATCGGTCGCGGCGGCATGGACGAGCTGGCCGGAGAGGATTGGGGCGACGACCTGCCGCTCGGCGAAGGCGGCGCGCAGGGTCGCAGCGGCGACGGCGCTGGACGGCAGAGTCCCGGCGGCGAGCCGGGCAGCACGGACATCTTCGGCTCGTCGGGCGGCTCAAAGGGGCGCGTGCGCTCGCGCGGCATGAGCGGCGGCGTGGACAGCGACACGCAGACCACGGGCAGCGCCACAGTCCGCATCATCCGCCCGCCCGCCGAAGGCGGCGGCGACACGCAGGCGAAGCTCGAACGCACGCCGACGCTGACGGACGACTCAATCGTCGAGCTGGTCGAGGCCGGCTTCTCCGAGGGCACGATTATCCGCCGCATCGAGCAGTCGCCGGTCGAGTTCGACCTCTCGCCGGCGAAGCTCGCGGAGCTTCGGAAGCGGCGCGTCAGCGACCCGGTCATCGCGGCCATGCGCGCGGCGATGGGCGAAGACGCGGGGCCGTCGGCGCGTCCTGAGAAGTGAAGTCGGTCGGGTGAAGCCGTTTAAGTCAATGCGGTGCGTTCGGCGAGGTGAAACGATGGGGGCGGCGCGCGCGGGTCGAAGGAAACTTTCCGAGAGAGTTACTAAGGCAGGTGTGGGCTTCGCGTCGGCGCAGCGCGCTCGCACGCTCATACCTCTCTTCGTCTGCCTGCTCGCGCTCTTCGCGTTCGCGCCCGCCTCCTTCACGCAGGATCACACGCGCCCGCGCAAAGCCTCGCGCGACGACGGCGCGCAGTCGCCGACAGGCCAGAAGAGTAAACCGGACGCGGAGCCGGTGGGCGATGATGAAGTCGTCAGGATAAACGCGTCAGAGGTTCTCGTGCCCGCGACCGTGCGCGACTCTTCGGGCCGTCTCGTCGCAGACCTCACGCGCAAAGACTTCCGCATCTTCGAGGACGGACGAGAGCAACCCTTGAGCGACCTCTCGCTCCGGCAGGTGCCGTTGGACGTGGCGCTTCTGGTTGACGCCTCTTCGTCCGTGGCCGAGAGCTTCGAGGACTTCCGCCGCGCCGCCGAGCAGTTCGCCGCGCGCCTCTCGCCGGAAGACCGCTTCTGCCTGATCAAGTTCGACGACCGCGTCGAGCTTCTGCTCGACTGGACGCAGAGCCGACTGCAACTGCGCCGCGCGCTCGCGCGACTCTCGACCGGCGTCTTCACGCGCTTCAACGACGCGCTGCTGCTCTCCGCGCGCGAGCAGTTCCGCGCCGGCGAGCGGCGTCGCGCGCTCGTCGTTTTAAGCGACGGCATTGACAGCAACCGCGGCTCGGCCACCGCAGAGGCGGCGCTGCGTGCGCTGCTCCAGTCGCAGGTCGCCGTCTACGTCATCTCGAACACGGAGATCGAGCGCGCGCGCAAGCAGGCCGAACTCGACAGCCTGCTCGCCGGCTCCGACTCGACCGTGCGCTTCAACCAACTGCGCATCGGCGACCTGCGCGAATCTTTGCGCGTGCTCTCGGAGAGCGAGACGAACCTCGCCGGCCTGACGCAGGAGACGGGCGGGCGGCTCTACAAGCCGCAGAGTTTCGACGCGCTCGACCGCGTCTACGCGGAGATCGCAGACGAGCTGCGCCACCAATACGCGCTCTACTACACGCCCACCAACCCCGCGCGCGATGGACGCTTCCGACGCGTCCGCGTCGAAGTCCCCGGCCATGACTATCAGGTCACCACGCGCGTCGGCTACTACGCCCCACGACATTAAGTCAGTACTGCGAGCGGAAGCCTCACGGTTCTGTTCAGTCATGGTTTGACAGTCTTCCGAAAGGTCGGGTATAACTTTCGCGGCCCGGAGAGGGCCGTCAGGAAGTTTTAAGAAATGAGACCACGCACCCACACGACGGCGCATCATCATGGCAATCACCATCGCCATGCGGGCAGCCGCGTGTGGTGTGACTCCTGACGCGCCGAAGCGACGAGCGCACGAAAGTTTTCACCGACACGCTGCCAGCGACGACTCGCCCGGCAGCGTTTTAGTTTTAGTGATGAGTGCAAAGTGCAGAGTGCAGAATTAAAGAGAGCGTGCTCTCATCATTCTGCACTCTGCACTCTGACTTCTGCACTTCCTATGGAGCCTCTTTCCAAAATCCCCGGCGGCATGCGCTACTACTTCGGGCGCGAGGCGCGTCTGCGGCGCGCGGTCGAGGACGCCGTGATGAGCGTCTTCGACGGCTGGGGCTACGAGGAGATCGCCGCGCCCTCGGTTGATTATTACGTCCTCTTCGAGCGCGGCATGGGCCACGAGGAGGCGAGCCGCAGCTTCCGCTTCACGGACACGGACGGGCGTCTGCTCGCGCTCCGGCCCGACGTGACCTCTTCGGTCGCGCGCGCCGCCGCGACTCTCTTCGCCACGGCCCCGCGCCCCTTGCGCTTCTGCTACGCCGCCTCCGTCTTCCGCCAGCGCCCGCGCTCGCACGTCGAGTGGCGTCGGCAGGGACGCCAGCTCGGCTGCGAGCTGATCGGCGCGGGCAGCGCCGCCGCAGACCTCGAAGTGCTGACGATTGCCGCCGAAGTCCTCGCACGCCTCGGCCTGCGCTACTGCGTCACGCTCAACCACGTCGGCGTCTTCAAAGGTCTGGCCGAAGAACTGAAGCTCGATGATGCGGGGCGCGAGCAGGTGCGCCGCCTCGTCGACTCGCGCGCCGCA
>JALZHC010000953.1 GCA_030914105.1 Acidobacteriota bacterium | reverse complement strand
GTTCATCGTTCCGCCGACGCCCTCCCTCACGGTCGGGCTACTGCCGCCCGCGCCAGTGACGGGTCGTGCCGTCAGCCCTTGACCTGCGCGTCAAGCGTGCGCGCGCCGGCGCGGCGCTCTTCGAGGACTTCCCAGGCGCTACGGACGCGCGTGTAGATGCCGTCCGAGTCGAGGCCGTACTTGGCGAGGAGGAGTTTCGGGTCGCCGTGCGTGATGATGCGGTCAGGCACGCCCATGCGGACGAGGCGCACGCGTTCGAGCAGGCCGTTCTCTTCCAGAAGCTCCGACACCGCCGAACCGAAGCCGCCCGCGAGATAAGCCTCCTCGACCGTTACGACGAGGCGCTTGGTGCGTGCGAGCGCGAGCAGCAACCCGGCATCGAGCGGCTTGACGAAACGCGCGTTGACGACCGTCGCCTCGATGCCTTCCTTCGCGAGCGCCTCGGCGGCCTCGACCGAAGGGTGAACCATCGTGCCGTAGGCGATGATGGCGACCTCGCCGCCGTCGCGCAGCAACTCCGCCTTGCCGACTTCAAGCAGTTGCGGCTCGCGCTTGATGTCGGCTCCGACGCCGCTGCCGCGCGGGTAGCGCATGGCCGCCGGGCCCGTGTGCTCAATCATCGTGTAGAGCATGTCGCGCATCTCGCCCTCGTCCTTCGGGGCCATCGCGATCATGTTGGGGACGGCGCGCAGGTAGGCGATGTCCAGAAGGCCGTGGTGCGTCGGGCCGTCGCCGCCGACGATGCCTGCGCGATCCATGCAGAACTTGACGTTCAGGTTTTGCAGACAGACGTCGTGGATGATCTGGTCGAAGGCGCGTTGCAGGAACGTCGAGTAGATGGCGCAGACGGGCTTGAGGCCCTCGGTGGACATCCCGGCGGCGAAGGTGACGCAGTGCTGCTCGGCGATGCCGACATCGAAGGCGCGTTCCGGAAACTTCTCCAGAACCTTGTCTATCCCTGTGCCGTCGGGCATCGCGGCGGTGAGCGCGACGATTTTTTCGTCTCTCGACATCAGCTCGCACATCGTCTGGCCGAAGACGGCGGTGTATTGCATCGGCGAGGGCTTGGCGGGCTTGATGGCCGCGCCGGTCTTGAGGTCGAAGGGGCCTGTGGCGTGCCAGGCGTAGTAGTTCTTCTCGCGCGCCGGATAGCCCTTGCCCTTCTGCGTGAGCGCGTGGACGATGACCGGACTGTCTTTGACGTGCTTGGCCTCTTCGAGCGCGCGCACAAGGGCACGCGGGTTGTGCCCGTCAACGTAGCCGATGTACTTGAAGCCCAGCTCGTTGACGAGCGCGCCGGGCAGGACGGCGGCGGCGATAGCGTCCTTCACGGTCTTCGCGGCCTGATAGAGCCGCTCGCCGAACGAGGGAATCTCGCGCAGGGTCTCGCCCACTTCGTCCTTGAAGCGGTGGTAGCCTTGCGCCTCGCGGATGCGGTTGAGGTAGCCGGTCAAAGCGCCGACCGCCGGCGCGATGGACATCTCGTTATCGTTCAAGAGGACGATGAGGCGAGTCTTCAAGTGGCCGGCCTGGTTGACGGCCTCCATCGCCATGCCGCCCGCGAGCGAAGAGTCGCCGATGACGGCGATGACGTGATGATCCTCGCCGCGCTGGTCGCGCGCGACGGCCATCCCCAAAGCCGCCGACAGAGAGGTCGAGGCGTGGCCCGCGCCGAAGGTGTCGTACTCCGACTCGTCGCGGCGCAGAAAGCCGGAGAGTCCGCCGTACTGCTTGATGGTCGGCAGGAGTTCCCGCCGGCCCGTCAGGATTTTGTGCGCGTAAGCCTGATGGCCTACGTCCCAGACGAGCCGGTCGCGCGGCGTGTCGAAGGCGTAATGCAGGGCGACGGCCAGCTCGACCGCGCCCAGAGAAGCGCCCGTGTGGCCGCCGACTCGCGACATTGTTTCGAGTATGTACTGCCGTATCTCGTCGGCGACCGCCTGCAACTGTTCGGGGCGCAGGCGGCGCAGGTCTGCGGGCGAGTTGATCTGCTCCAGAAGTTTCATCGGGCGCTAATTTTAACGCGGCCCGCGCGGTTTTGCTATCCGGTAAGAGTCAGGAGT
>JALZHC010000386.1 GCA_030914105.1 Acidobacteriota bacterium | reverse complement strand
GGTCTGCGAGGCTCAGGAGCGTCGCGCCCATCAAGGCGCTGCCGACGATCAGGTAGCGGTTGTCGGCCCCGCCCAACATGCGCAGGATGTGGGGGACAATCAGGCCGACGAAGCTGATGACGCCGGTGAAGGCCGTGGCGACGGCGACGATGACGACGTTGACGGAGAGGATAATCCACTTCAGCCGGTTCACGTTCACGCCGAGGTAAGTCGCCTCCTCTTCGCCGATCATCAGTGCGTTGAGCTGCTTCGCGTAGCGGAGCGCGACGAGCGTGCCCCCGACGGTCGAGACGGCGACGACCTCGACCGCTTTCCAGCTCGCGCCCGAAAGCGTGCCCAGGCTCCAGAACGTAATCGAGCGCGCCTGCGGGTCGCGCGCGATGTAAGAGAGAAAGCCGATGGCGCTCATGAAGAGCGCGTTGATTGCCAGCCCCGTGAGCAGAAGCATGACGATGGAGGCACGCCCGTCTTCGCGCGAGCGCGCGAGGAGGAAGACGAGGTATGTGGAGACGACGCCGCCGAGGCACGCGGCGACCGGCAGGCTCCAGACGCTCGCGCCGACGTGGAGGACGCCGCCAAGGACGAAGAAGAGTGCCGAGCCGAAGGCGGCCCCGCTCGACGTGCCGACGAGTCCCGGCTCGACTATCGGATTGCGGAAGAGCGCCTGCATGAGCGTGCCGCCGACGCCGAGGCTCGCGCCGACGAGCAGGCAGAGGACGGCGCGCGGCATTCGCAGCTCCAGAAAGATGCGCTGGTCAAGAGTGGGTTCGGGGTAGCCCGGAAGAAGTGAGGCGAGCGCGCGGCTGATTTCAGTCAGCGAAAAATCGATGGCCCCGTAGCGGATGGAGGCGGCCAGCACGAGGAGCATGGCGAAGGTCAGCGCGAAGAGGAGTGCCCGCCGGGTCGCGAGTTGTTTGGTCACTGTTCGAGTCGTCTTGTCGCTTCTGACGGGTGACGGCGGATTGTCTCGTCACTTCTGATGAATGACGGCGGCCACTTTTTCGATGTTCTCGCCGGAGCGGGGGCCGAAGTACATCAGCTCGTTCTCTTCGACGCGGTAGATGCGGCCCGTCTTCGCGGCGTTTGAAGTGGCGACGCCGGGCAGAGCCTTGATCTGTTCGAGCGAGCCGCCGAGACGGTCGAAGCCGTAATCGGTGACGAGTATCACGTCGGGGTTCGCCTGCGCGATAGTCTCCGGCGACTCCATCCGCTGCATCCCGCGCGAGTCGATCGCCATCTCCCCGCCCGCCCATTCTATCATCTGGCTGGCCGCGCCGCCGTCGCCGCCTCCACCCTTGCCGACTACCAAGTAAATGTTCGACGCGCGCCCGAAGTGTATGACCGCGACCCGCGGGTGGTCGGCGTACTGCCTGACCCTTTCGAGCGAGGCCGCCGCCTGCGAGTCGAGCGTGCGGCAAAGCTCTTCGGCGCGTGACTCTTTATGAAAGTACGCGCCCATCTCACGGATGAGCGCCTTCGTGCCTTCGAGCGAGTCGTTCTTCGCGTCGAAGGTCTTCAGAGGGATGTTCAGGCTCTTGAGCTGCTCGACGACTTGCGGCGGGCCGATGTTGTTGTCGTGGATGACGGCGGTCGGGTGGAGCGACAGAATGCCTTCGGCACTGAGCGCGCGGTGATAGCCGACCGTCTGCACCTTCTTCACGTCGGGCGGGTAGGTGCTCGACAGGTCAACGCCGACGACCGCGCCTTGCGCGCCGAGCGCCCAGATGATCTCGTTGTAGATTTGCGAGATGACGACGAGGCGCTCGGCCTTCGAGTCGCCCGCAGGGTTGGAGAAGCGACCGCAGCCGAACGCCGCGGCGAGCGCGGCAGAAAGCAGAAGGATGAGCAGGATTCGTTTCATGCGGTTGCTCTCGCTCAGCAGTTCATGCGGTTGCTCTCGCTCAGAAGATGAATCTCAGTTGCAACTGGAACGTCCGCGGCTGGTCAATGTTGGCGAGCGCGGGGATGGCGTTAACGCCCGCGCCGACGGGCGCGAGCTGGCCGAAGGTCGGGTTCGGCGTGGACGCGTCGCCGTAGACCGTCTGGGCGCGACCGAGGATGTTCGCGCGGTTGAAGACGTTGAAGCCTTCGAGCCTGAGCAGAATGCTCGTGCGCTCGGACACGGGGATGCGATCCTCGACGAAGAGCGCAACGTCGTAGATGGCCGTGCCGCGAAACGCAGACTTGGGGACGACCGCGCCGTTGATGACGGGGCGGTCGTTGTTCAGGCCGTCGCCGTTGTTGTCAACGCCCGTGGTGGCGTTGAAAGGGCGCGCGGAGGCGAGCTGCGTCAGCGTGCCGGCGGTGAGGCCGAGCGGGAAGTGGTAGAGGAACGTGATGACGGCGCGGTGGCGTTGGTCGAGCAGGCTCGGCCCGCGCTCGTCTTCGCCGAGCCGTGTGATGATGCTCTGGTTCGGGTTGACGCCGTTGCCGTCAGGCTCGGTTGTGTTCGTCGCTTTGGACAAGGTGTAGCTGAACGATGCGTAAAGCTTCCGGCTGCCGCGGTAGCTGAACTGCGTCTGCAAGCCTTCGTAGTCTGCGACGCCGAGGTTCATCAGGACGTTCACCTGCCGGACGCCGCCGTTCGTGGGCAGAACGGGGCGCGTGGCGTTGGCCTGCGCGACGGTGCGCGTCTGCCCCGGCGCGGTGCGGTCGAAGATGGAAGGGGCGTTGAGGTCAACCGTGCGGTCAATGCCCGTCCAGTGCTGGCGCACGAAGTCGGAGCTGAGGAAGAAGCCGCGCCCGAACTCGTGCTCGGCCCCGATGCTCAAGACCTGGCTGCGCGGGTTCGAGAGCCGGTCGGGGTAGCCGGGCAGCAGGTCGAAGTTCAGCCCGAAGCGCGCGAACTGCGCCTCGTAGAAGGAGCGCTGACCGGGGTTGATCGTGATGTCGCGCGCGGGCAGTTGCGACGCAGGCAGCGTCTTCGGGTCAACGTTGACGGGAACGCAAGTCAGGCAGGTCGGGAAACCTGTCTGGCCGGCGACCGCCGTGTAGGTCGCAAGCCCTTCAAGCCCGCCCGTCAGCGCAGCGGCGAAGACGTTGGAGCGAATCTGCGTGTAATACATGCCGTAGCCGCCGCGTATGGCTGTGCGCGCGTCGCCCCACGGGTTCCAGCCGAAGCCGAAGCGCGGGGCGAAGTTCGCCTTTGCGCCGGTGATGGTCTGGCGGTCGTAGCGCAGGCCGAGGTTCAAGGTGAGGTCGGAGCGGACGCGGAAGTTGTCCTGCACGAAGCCGGCGACGAGCCACTGGCCGAGGCGGTAGCTGTTGATGCCGAAGTTAATCGGCTGCGAGTAGCTCTGCACGTCTGCGAGGGTGAGCTGGCTGAAGGGCGCGTTCGTCGTGCTGCGGAAGGTGAAGGTTCCGAGCAGGGCGTTGCCGAACTCGCTGCCGGTGCCGCCGGAGATGTGGCGCGCGAGGCTCCCGCCGAAGCGCAGGTCGTGTCGGCCTCGCGACCATGTGAGCGTGTCGGAGAACTGTGCCTGGCGGCTGAAGAGGTTTGCGGCGCGCGATTGGCCGATGGTGAAGGGCACGGAGCCGCTGCGCGTGTAGGCGGTCGAGGGGTTCAAAGGCTCCCAGCGCGTGACGGGGTCGCCGTTGAGGAAGTTGAAGCGCGCCTCGTTGAGCAGGCGCGGGCTGATGACCCAGGTGTGGTTGGCCTGCGCAGACCAGCCGCGACGCGTGTACCTGCGCGCGACGCTCGGCGCGCTCGTGCCGCCGACGGTGTCCTGCGGGTTGGTGTCGAAGAAGCGATCCACGTTGAAGCGGAACATCAGGGTCTGGGCGGCGTTGAGCTTCTGGTCAAGGCGCGCGTCGAAAAGCTCCTGACGATAGAAGCCCTCGAAGGCGAGGTTGCCGTCAGACGGCAGCACGAAGGCCGGCAGCGACGGCGAGAGAAACGTCGTCCGGTCCTGCCAGGTGTAGTCGTTCGTCACGAAGAAGAAGGTCTTGTCCCTGACGATTGGGCCGCCGAGCGAGCCGGAGAGCTGGCTCAACTTGTCCGGAGTGTCCGCCGCGTTAATGGCTTTGAGCGTCGCGGGCGTCGCGCAGCTCGAAACGGAAGGCGGGCAGAAGCCTCCGGTCGAAAACGTCTTCGCCTGCCACTTGCCGGGGCGGGCCATGAACAGTCCCTCGCCGTGGAAGGCGTTCGTGCCGGCCTTCGTCACGATGTTGATCGCCGGCCCGGCAGTCCAGCCGAACTCCGCGGAGAAAGAGTTCGAGAGCACCGACATCTCTTCGACCGAGCCGATGGGCACGGTGATGAGCGCCGTCTGTCGGCCCCAAGATTCGTCGTCGCTCGCGCCGTCGAGCGCGAAGGTCGTCTCGCGCCGCCCGCCCGCGCCCGTGACGAAGTAAATCTGGTTGACGAAGAGGTCGCCCGTGCCCTTCGCCGGGCGGAACGCGGAATTGAGGAGCGGCAGCGCCGTCACCTTGCGGCCCGGAATCGGCGTCTCCGCGATTTGAAGGCTGTCGAGACTGCGCCCGATCTGTGGGTCTGCGCGCACACCCTCCGCCGTGCCGTAGACAGTCACCTCCGCCTTCTGCGAGCCAACCGTGAGCCGCACCTTCAGCGTCGCCGTCTCGCCGGAGCGCAGCGTAATCCCCTTCAACTCTTCGTCGCCGAAGCCCTGCTTGGAGACGTTGAGCGTGTAGGTTCCCGTCAGCGCGAGCGCCGGGACGTTGGCGCTGCCGTCGCCGCCCGTGACGGCGTCGCGCGCCGCGCCGGTCGCGTCGTTTACAACGGAGACTCTGGCGTCCGGCACGACGTCCCCGTTCTGGTCAAAGACGACGACAACCAGCGAAGCCGTGTTCGGAG
>JALZHC010000952.1 GCA_030914105.1 Acidobacteriota bacterium | reverse complement strand
CATCCAGGAGCGTGAAGCGCGCGAAGCGACGGCGCACGCGCCAGAGCGAAAGGGCCGCGCGCCCGCCGCGCGCGACGGCCATGCGCGTGCGTTTGCGCGGGTCGCGCGCGAGCGGCTGCTCGACGCGCCCCTTCTCTTCGCGCACGACGCCGTGGACTAAAGCGACGTAAGACTTGAAGACCGTGCGCGCGCGGAACTGCTCCGACAAGTTCTCGTGAGCCTGCGCGGTCTTGGCGACGACGACGAGGCCGGAGGTGTCGCGGTCGAGGCGATGAACAATACCGGGACGAAGTGCGCCCGCGCGTTCGGAGAGTTGTTTGAAGTGAAAGGCGAGCGCGCCCGCGAGCGTGCCTGAGCGGACGCCGGCTGCCGGGTGGACGACCATGCCGGCGCGCTTGTTGACGACGACCACGTCGGCGTCCTCGTAGACGATGTCGAGCGGGATGTCTTCGGGCGTGAGTTCAGTCGTCGGGGGCGCGGGCAGCTCGACTTCGATCCGCTCGCCGGCCTTGAGTTTGTGCGAGGGCTTCGACGCGCGACCGGCGACGAGCACGTCGCCGTCTTCAATCGCGCGCTTGAGCGCCGTGCGGCTCACCGACGCGAAGCGCGCGGCGAGGAAGGCATCGAGGCGCGCGCCCGCGTCCGTCTCCGAGACTTCAAAGGCGAGCGGCTCGGCCTCCGGCTCGTCGGCTCCCGGCTCGGCGGACGCTTCGTCGCTCAAGCCTTCGCCTTCCAGCTTCGAGCGCTCGCCGCTCATGCGCTGGCGGTGTTGGCGGCCTGCGATTCGTCGGCGTCGCCCGCCGCGGCGTCCCGGCGGTTCGCGCGGCGGCGGCGCAGGAAGAGGAAGACGAGTCCGCCGCCGACGACGAGGAGGCTGATGAGCTGCGAGGTCGAAAGGCCGGTCAGAGTGGTCAGGCCCATGATGTCGCCGCGCGGGTCGTCGCGGACGAACTCGATGAGGAAGCGCGTCAGCCCGTAGAGCACTGCGTAGGCGGCGATGACCTCGCCGTCGAAGCGCTTGCGCCGGTGCAGTCTGAGCAGCAGGAGGAAGATGACGACGCAGGCCGCGGACTCGTAGAGCTGCGTCGGGTGCAGATGCACGCCCGTGGGCACGCCCGTGATGTGGTGCGCCAGCTCGCCGAACTCGACGCCCCACGGCAGCGTGGTCGGCTTGCCCCAACAGCAGCCCGCGGCGAAGCAGCCCTGCCGCCCGATGGCCTGCCCCAACGCCACGCCCGGCGCGAACGCGTCCGTCACCTTCCAGAAGGGCAGGCGGTAGCGCCGTATCAGGAACACGCCCGTCAAAAGCCCTCCGAGGAAGCCGCCGTACCAGACGCCGCCCGAGCGCAGGAAGTCGAGCGAGACGAGCTGCCACGGGTTCGACGCGTACTCCGGCTCGGCCACCATCAGCAAAAGCTTCGAGCCGACAAGCCCGCCGAGCAGCATCCACAACCCCAGGTCGAAGACGCGCTCGCGCGGCAGCCCGTCGCGCGCGCCCGCACGCGCCGCCACGAAGAGCGCCGCCAGGAAAGCCAGCGCCAGAAGCACGCCGTAGGTGTTGACGGGGAAACCGCCGATGTGGAAAAGCTCTGGGTACATATTCGGATGCCGTGCGACTGACGACGGGCGAGCGCCTCTCGGCCCGTCGCGAAGTCACCTCTTCTTAATTCCTTTGACGAAGCTCCCGACCTCCGAGAGGAGTCGCGGCGCGTCGGGCAGAGACGGGTCGCTGTAGGAAGCCGCCTGTTGCTTCGGGTCGGCGGGCGTCTCCTTGAGCACGTGGTTCATGCCCTCGACGAGCAGGAGCTTTGCGGAAGGCTTCGCCGCAGCCAGAAGCTTCGCCTCCGCCTCGCCGACCTGAAGATCGTGCGTCCCCTGCGCGATGAGGACGGGCGAGTTGAGCTTCGCGATCTCTTTCTGCGGGTCGTACTTGAGCCAGGAGATGATGTACGGCTGCACGCTCGGTCGGAAGAGCGCGGCCAGCGGCGCGGGCACGTCCGCCTCGGTCTTCCCCTCCACGAGCGACTTGAAAATCTCTTCCGACCTGGCGTACAGCTCCGGCGGG
>JALZHC010000385.1 GCA_030914105.1 Acidobacteriota bacterium | reverse complement strand
CCCGTCGAGACCGTCTTCATCCCCGAAGAGCGGCGCGACACCATCTGCTTCTCCTCGCAGTCGGGCTGCCCGCTCCAGTGCGACTTCTGCCTCACGGCCCGGCTCGGACTCCTGCGCACGCTCGACGCCGGCGAGATGGTCGAGCAAATCATCATCGCCTTAAACGACGCTTACGGCGTGGGCGCGCACACGCCGCGCGGCACGAACCTGGTCGCGATGGGTGCGGGCGAGCCTCTGCTCGCCTTCGAGCCGCTGATGAAGGCGCTGCGGATCATGGCCGACGAGGGCGGCCTGCACATCGTTCCGAACCGCGTCACGGTCTCGACCGCAGGGATTGTGCCGAAGATCAGGGAACTGGCGCGCGTCCACGACAGACCGCACCTCGCCATCTCTCTCGCCGCCGCCACGGACGAGCTGCGCGACCGTCTGATGCCCATCAACAAGCGCTGGCCGCTCAAGGAGCTGCTCGCCGCCTGCAAGGAGTTTGAAGAGTCGCTCAGGCCCGGCGAGCGCTTCACCTTCGAGTACGTCATGCTTGATGGCGTCAACGACTCAGACGAGGACGCGCGCCGCCTCGCGCGGCTCCTCAACCGCCACTCTTTGCGCGCCAAGGTCAACCTCATCCCGCACAACCCCGCCGAAGAGCTGCCCTACCGCCCCTCTTCAGACGAGCGCGTCCAGGCATTCAAGGCCATACTCGAATCGAAGGGCGTGCGCGTCTTCGTCCGCCGCCCACGTGGGCGCGACATCTACGCCGCCTGCGGCCAGCTCGCCGCGCGCCGCGTCGAAGCGGTCGCGCGCCCGTCGGGTCTTTACCAGTTATCTTAGGGTTCAGAGAGAAGACGCCCGCCGGCTGCGTCTCCGGAGGGAGCGGCGGAAGGATCACATGCTCGGCACGGGTGACGTTCTACAGAATCGCTACCGCGTCGAAGGCCCTCTGGGCCGCGGCGGCATGGGCGCGGTCTACGAGGCGACCGACTTGCGCCTGAGCCGCACGGTCGCGCTCAAAGAGACTCTGGTCGAGACGGACGAGCTGCGCCGCGCCTTCGAGCGCGAGGCGCGTCTGCTCGCGAACCTGCGCCACCCTTCGCTGCCGAAAGTCCTCGACCACTTTGAAGAGGGCGACGGCCTCTTCCTCGTCATGGAGTTCATCCCCGGCGAAGACCTCGGCTGTATGCTCGAACGAGAGGGCCGGGCGTTCTCGCCCGCGGAAGTCATGCGCTGGGCCGACGAGCTTCTGGGCGCGCTCGAATACCTGCACACGCTCGACCCGCCCGTGCTCCACCGCGACATCAAGCCGCAGAACCTCAAGCTCATCACGCGCCAGCAGGTCGTCCTCCTCGACTTCGGACTCGCCAAGGGCAGCGCCGGCCAGATGACGAGCGCCGGAAGCCGCAGCGTCCTCGCATACTCGCCGAACTACTCTCCGCTCGAACAGATACAGGGCGCGGGCACAGACGAGCGCAGCGATCTCTACTCTCTCGCCGCGACCCTCTACCATCTCCTCACCGCCGTCAAACCCGCCGACGCCATCACGCGCGCCGCTGCGCTCGTCAGCGGGCGGCCCGACCCGCTCAGGCCCGCGCGCGAGTTGAATCCGGACGTGCCCGCCGGCGTCTCCGCCGCACTCGCGCGCGCGCTGGCGCTCAACATCGAGAACCGCCCCCGCAACGCTTCGGAGTTGCGCCGCGAGCTTCACGCCACGACTCCGCGCGCGTCGGCCACGGTGCCGATTGAGGGCGCGAGCCGTCTGAACGGCGCGGGCGAGCCGATGTTTAAAGACGAAGGCGAGTTGGCCTTTGAAGATGCAGACGAGTCGTCGGTTGATGACGCGGACGAGCTGACGAGGATCGCTTCGCACTCGGCTCGCGGCGGCGCGGTCGCGCCGTCCGGCGCTCGCGCGCGCAGGCCGCAGGTGGTCGTGCCTCTGCCCGAAGAGACTTTCGTCGCTCAAAGGCGCGGCGGAAGAAAGTGGCTCGCCGTGCTCGGCGTCGTCTTCGTGCTGGCATTGCTCTCGGCGGGACTCTACTTCCTGCTCCCCGGCAGAGGGACTCAGAGACGCGCGCCGAACAATCAGCCCGCGGTCAGAAGCAGCCCGCGACCGACGCCCTCGGAGAACATAAACCAGCAGGCCAACGTCAACGCGAACGATAACGCCAACCTCAACGCGAACACGTCTGCGTCGCCCTCAAACTCCGACGGCCAACCATCCGCCGGGCCGGCAGAGCTTGCCGCGCGCGCCAAGCTCGCCGACAAAGAGATTCCTTACACGGAGGATGCTTTCGACAGCGCCGTCGAAGCCGGCGACACGGGCGCGGTCGATCTCTTCCTCGCCGCCGGCATGCGCCCCGACGCGGCGGACGCCGCAGGTAGGACGCCCCTCATCAACGCCGCCTCCAAAGGTCACGACCAGATCAGCCGCAAGCTCCTGAGCCGCGGCGCTGACGTGAACGCGCGCGACCGCGCCGGCTCGACAGCGCTGATGGAGGCCGCGCAGGGCGACCACAGGGAGACCGCGCGGGTTCTACTCGAAGCCGGGGCCGACGTGAACCTGAAGGACGGCGACGGCCAGACGGCGCTCATGCGCGCGGCCTCGCGCGGCCACACGGAGGTCGTCCGCATGCTGCTCAACCGCGGCGCGCGTGTGGACGCGCGCGATAAGACCGGGCGCGACGCGCTGACGTGGGCCGAGATCAACGACAAGCGCGACGTGGTTGACCTTCTGAAGAAGGCCGGTGCCGCGAAGCCCTAACTTTTTACAAACGGCCGGGCCGCGAAGACCTTGCACGCGCGCCCTGACTTCGCGCCGGGGTCGGCGCGCGTGTAGAATTGCCCGGCGACGAAATCCCCGAACGCACGACGGAACCGAACATGAAACAGAGAGACTTCAAACGAAGACTGACGCTCGCACTACTTCTCGCGTCCCTGCTCGCGCCCGCGGGCCTGAAGACGAACGCCGCCGCGCCGGTCGAACCCGCGCAGGCGTCGAACGTAAACATCAACGGCTTCTTCTCGGTTGACCCGGCGCAGCAGGGGAGCACCTTCCAGGCGGCCATCGTGCTCGACATTCCCGAAGGCTTGCACGTCAACTCGAACCGCCCGCTCGGCAAGTACGCAGTCCCCACGGTCGTCAAGGTCGAAGCGCCGCGCGGGCTGCGCGTCACGCCCGTCACCTACCCGGCGGGCAAAGTCCGCGCGTTCCGCTTCGGCGACGGCACGCCTGAAGAGCGCCTCGCCGTCTACGAGGGCCGGGCCATCGCGCGCTTTAACGTGAGCGTCCCCGCCGGCTACGAGCAGGGAGTCGCGCGCGTGCGCGTCACGGTGCGCTTCCAGAGCTGCAACGACGAGGTCTGCTTCCCGCCCGCGACGCGCGAACTCGTCCTGCCCATCGCCATCGTCGGTCGCGACACGCCCATGAACCACATCAACGGGCAATACTTCGGCGGCGGGCGACGCAGAAGAGGCTGAGGCAATTGTGGGATTGAAGGATTGATTCATTGATTCATTGAACCGATGAATCAATGATTCAATCCCGCATTCCGATGACGGAGAGCAACCGTCCGGTCTTGCCGTAGAGCTTCTTCTCGCGACGGTAGGAGAAGAAGAGTTCGGGGCGGCAGATGGTGCAGAGCGGCAGCGTGTGGATGCGTCCGGGCGTGACGCCCGACTCGACGAGCTGCCGTCGGTTCGCGAGCTGGATGTCGGCGAGCGCGTGGCCGTCGCTCGTCGGCGCAAACAGCGAGTCGGCGTCTGAAAACTTCGCGCGGAAGGCTTCGACGACTTCCGGGCCGACCTCATAGCAGCAGGCGCGCGCCGCGGGGCCAATGGCCGCGCGCACGTCCGCAGCTTCGGTGCCGAACTCCTCGCGCATGCGCGCGAGCGCGCGCGTGACTACTCCGGCGAGAGTCCCGCGCCAGCCCGCGTGGACGGCTGCGCATGCGCCGCGGCGCGCGTCGGCCAGCAAGATAGGCACGCAGTCGGCGGTCTTGACGCCGAGCAGCACGCCCGGCAAGCTCGTCGTCAGCGCGTCGCAGCGCTCTTTCTCGGACTGCGCGTCGTCGCGTTCGCGCACCACGCGCACGTCCGAGCCGTGCACCTGCCAGCAGGCAGCGAGCCTCCAGCGGCCTCCGAGCAGTTCCGTGAAGCGGCGTCGGTTCTCAAGTATGTTCTCCGCCGGGTCTTCGTCGAAGCCGGCGAGGTTCAGCGAGTTTTCGGGGAAGGCGCTGACGCCGCCGCCGCGCGTCGAGAAGGCGTTGGCGAAGCCTTCGCGTTCGAGCGGCTCGCAGAAGAGAGCGCGCACGCCCTCTTCTCCGATGCGCCAGGCGAAGCCCGCGCCTTCGAGTTCGGTTTCAGCCGTGATCGTCTCCATCGGCATAGACATTATCGAAATCCGCCGCGTCAGTGAAGCGCTCGCGCGCACGCCGCGCCTGCGCGAGCGCGTCTTCACCGACGAGGAGCGCGCCTACTGCGACTCGCGCGCCGCCGCCGCGGCGCAGCACTACGCCGCGCGCTTCGCTGCCAAGGAGGCTGCCTTCAAGGCCCTGCGCACGGGCTGGCGCGACGGCCTCTCCTGGCACCACGTCGAAGTCACCACGGACGAAGCGGGCGCCCCTTCACTTCAACTCGGCGGCCACGCGCGCACGCTCTTCGACGCACTGGGCGCAACGCACGCACACCTCTCGCTCTCGCACACCTCAGAGCACGCCGTCGCGCAGGTCGTCTTCGAGCGCCGAACATAGAAGGCAAGCCGCCTTCGGCGGAAGTAAAAAGGCAAAAGTTAAGAGTTAAGAGATAAGAGACAGCGCGGCCCTCATCATC
>JALZHC010000951.1 GCA_030914105.1 Acidobacteriota bacterium | reverse complement strand
GTTATGAGCAGCAAACCGAAGAGGGCGCGCGAGGGCGGCGCGAAGGGCAAGGGGCAGGACGAGCCGCGCAAGCGGCAGGCAGGGAAGCCGTCGAAGAAGGATCAGATCATCTCGCTCTTCCTTTCCGGGATGGGCGAGGTCGAAGACATCGCCGTCATTACGGGCGCGAGGCCCTCTTACGTCGGCACGGTCTTGCAGGAGGCGGGCCTGCACTCCGGCTACTTCGACCTCTACACCTCGACGGCGCACCAGCAGAACATCTACTCGAAGTTCTTCGCCAACCGCCTCGGCTTCAAGGATGAGGAGACGGCGCACGAGTCTGTGGCTTTGATTGACCGGCTCTACCGGCAGTTCGAGTTCGCGGGCGACCGCGCCGGCCAGCACCACGCGCTCGCGATGGCCCTGACGATGTTCGACCGCGCGCGCTGGACGGGCAAGGGGCGCGAGGCCGAAGTCTTCCTCCACTGGCTCATGGCGCGACTCAACGAGGCCGCGCTCGAACCCTACGAGGAGACCGAGACGGGCGAAGAGTCCGGGGCCGGCGACGCGGAGACTCTGCCCTAATAAGTGGATGAACTTCTGGCAGGGCAAACTCGTCCGCCTGCGCGGCGTCGAGCCTTCGGACGCCGAAGCCTTCGCGCGCTGGAACCTCGACAGCGAGGCCGCGCGCGAGTTGGACTTCACCTGGCCGCCGATCTCGCTGGCGCGCATCGCGAAGGACACGGAGGAGTTGGCGCTCAGGAAGTTCGAGGCCGACGACTTCTTCTTCATCATCGAGGGCGGGGCCGGCGTCGCCGTCGGAAGCATCCACGCGAGCGCCCTCAACCGGCGCGCGGGCGCTTTCAAGTACGGCATCTTCGTCGAGCGCGAGCACCGGCGCTTCGGCTACGCGACCGAGGCTGTGCTCCTCGTCCTCAAGTACTACTTCGGAGAGCTGCGCTACCAGAAGTGCACCGTCACCGTGCACTCGAACAACGAGTCTTCCATCGCCCTGCACGAGCGGCTCGGCTTCCAACGCGAGGGCACGCTGCGCCGCATGATCTACACCGGCGGGCGCTACCTCGACTTGCACTACTACGGCCTGACGCGCGAGGAGTGGGAGCAGCTCGCCCGTCGCGTCTGAACGTCTCCGAGATTCGCCTCGCGAACCCCGCGAGGCTTTCGCACCCCCAGCGCCCGATGCCCACGACGGACTCTCCTCCGGCCAACGAACACACGGCGCGCGAGCCTGCGGCGCGCACACAACTCGCCTTGACGACGCTTCTGGTCGCGCTCTACGCCGCGGCGCGTCTCTGGCGGCTGACGGCGACGTGCCTCTGGTTCGACGAGATTTTCAGCGTCCACGCCGCGCGCCACACATGGGGCGGGCTCTGGTCGTTCGCCGCGGCAGACCTCATCCACCCGCCGCTCTTCTATGCGCTCCTGAAGCTCTGGGCGGCGTCGGGCGGCGACTCGCTCCTCTGGCTCAGGCTCTTCCCCGCGCTCACTTCCCTGCTCGCGCTCGCCCCCTTCTTTCTGCTCGCGCGCGAGCTGCGACTTGCGCGCGCCGAGACGAACGCGGCACTCCTCCTGATGGCTGCCAACGGCTACCTCATCAAGTACGCGCAGGAGCTTCGGATGTATAGCCTTCTGCTTCTGCTCGCGCTCGCCTCGCTCTGGCTCTTCGCCAGACTGCTCAACTCCGAGCCTTCTTCCCCAAAACTTTCCGCGGCCCCGAAACTTTTCCTCGCGCTCGGCTTCATCAATCTGCTCCTCGTCTACACGCACTACTACGGTTGGCTCTTCGTCGCCTGCGAGGCCGCGTTTCTTCTCTTCAAAGACCGGCGCAGGCTCGTTACTTTTATGCTCACTGTCGCGGCGCTCGCGCTCCTCTTCGCGCCGTGGGTCGCGGCCTGCGTGCGCGCGTCGGGAGAGGGCGGCGGCCTCTCGCAGAACGTCGGCTGGATCGGGCGACCGCGCGCCGCAGACCTCGCCGAAGCTTTCGCCCTCTTCAACGAACCCTTCTACTTCCAGCGGAGTTCCGACCAGCCGCTCTACGCGCGCGGCGGCGCGGCGCTCGGCTTCCTC
>JALZHC010000384.1 GCA_030914105.1 Acidobacteriota bacterium | reverse complement strand
GACCTGGACGAGCGCCGTCAGCACGCCCTCCGTCGAGAACAACACGGCGCGCGCGCGCTTCTTCCCCGAACCGCCGCCGAAGCCGACTTCAAAGAGTCGGGGCGATGCGGCGACGACTCGCGGCGAGGGCGAGCGCCGCGCGGTCGTCGTGCTGCCGCAGTGGAATGCGGACGCGCAGAGCCACGTCGCGCTCTGCCGCCTGCTCAAACGTCTGGGCATCGCGGCGCTCAGGCTGACGATGCCGTATCACGAAGAGCGGCGGCCGGCCGAGCTTGAGCGCGCGGACTTCCTCGTCTGCCCGAACGTCGGGCGCACTTTGCAGTCAATGCGTCAGGCCGTGTTGGACACGCGTGCGGCGGTGGCCTGGCTGCGCGCGCGCGGCTACGGTCGCGTCGGGATAGTCGGCACGAGCATCGGCTCGTGCACGGCCTTCCTCGCCTTCGTCCACGACGAAGGGATTGACGCGGGCGTCTTCAACCACGTCTCCGGCTACTTCGCCGACGTGGTCTGGCGCGGCATCTCGACGCGCCATGTGCGCGCCGGCCTCGAAGGCTCGCTCACGCTCGAAGAGCTGCGCGAGATGTGGATGCCGATCAGCCCCATGGCCTTCGCCGACAGGCTGACCGCGCAGCGCGCGCGCCCCATGCGCTTCATCGCCGCGCGCCACGACCTGACCTTCCCCGCAGACCTCTCGCGCGAAGTGATCGAGCGCGTCCGCAGTTCCGGCGTGCACGTAGACGTGGCCTGGCTGCCCTGCGGCCACTACACAAGCGGCCAGCGTCCCTGGGTCTACCTCGACGGCTGGAAGATCGTCAGCTTCTTGAGAAAGAAACTCTGAGAGTAGCCAGTAGCCAGTAGAAAAGCCTCCTTCATCAGGTTGTCGGCGTGAAAGCATCAGTGCCCGCGAGGCAGAACCTACTGGCTACTGGCTACTGCTTTCGCTTCTTGACTCGCCGCGCGATTTGGCATAGAACCGAGTTACCTTTTTTTCAATCCCTGAACCGGAGCCGGAGGAACACCGAGATGGCCGACGAGACCGCGGGCGATGTCGCCGTGAAGGACAAAAACGCGTGCAGGAACCCGCCCTGCACCTGCCCCGTCGAGAAGGGCGAGAAGTTTTGCAGCGTCCACTGCCAGAGCACCGAGCACAACGTCCAGATTGACTGCGACTGCGGGCACGACACCTGCAAAGGCGACTTCTAAAAGCAGAGGTTAGAGGTCAGAGGTTAGAGGTTAGTAGTTGAGCGCCCGCTGCGTTGAGTGTTCAAGCCGGGCAAGGCTTTTACTAACCTCTGACCTCTAATCTCTAACCTCTATCCTTTTGCTTTGACGAGGCCAGCGATGACCGCGATGAGGTCTGCGGGGTCGACGGGCTTGGGGACGTGGAGCTGGAAGCCTGCGTCGAGGGCGAGCGCGCGATCCGCGTCGCCGGCGTAGGCCGTGAGCGCGATGGCCGGCGTGGCGAGGCCGCGCGCAGACTCCAGCGCGCGCACGCGGCGAATGAGATGGTAGCCGTCCTCGCCCGGCATGCCGATGTCGCACAGCAGAAGGTCGTGCCGCGCCTCTTCGAGCGCGGCCCACGCGGCTGCCGCGGACTCGACCGTCGTCACGCTCGCGCCCGTCCGTTCGAGCATGGTCCTGATTAAATTCAGAGCGTCCTGGTCGTCGTCAACGACGAGGACACGCAGGCCGCTCAGGATTGCCGGTTGCGGATTGCGCGTCGCGTCGTCCTCGTCGAGACTGCCCGCCCCTTCTTCAATCCGCAACCCTAATTCCGCAGCCCGCAACAGAGGCAGCTCGACCGTGAAGGTCGAGCCGCGCCCCTCGCCTTCGCTCTCGGCTTTCACCGTCCCGCCGTGCAGCTCGACGAGGTGGCGCACGATCGAGAGGCCGAGGCCGAGGCCGCCGTAGGTGCGCGTCGTTGATTGGTCGCCCTGTCGGAAGCGTTCGAAGACGTGCGGCAGGAAGTGCGGGCTGATTCCCTGGCCCGTGTCCGAGACGGTGAGGCGCGCGTGTCCGCCCTCTGCCTCAAGGCGGACGCGCACCTCGCCGCCGATGGGCGTGAACTTGACGGCGTTCAAGAGAAGGTTCCAGACAACCTGTTGCAGGCGTCGCGGCTCGCCCATGACCGGGCCGACGCCCGGCTCGAACGCCGCCGTCAGGCTGATGCTCTTGGCCGTGGCCGCGGGGCGGACTGTGTCAACGGCTGCCTCGACGACGCGGCGCAGGTCTGTCGGCTCGGTCTCGATGCGGAGCTGGCCCGTGATGACGCGCGACACGTCGAGGATGTCGTCAACGATCTGCTGCTGCGTGCGCGCGTTGCGCTCGATGATCTCGATGGCGGTGCGCGTGCCGCGCTCGTCCAAGCGCCCGTCGAGCAGCATGCTCGACCAGCCGAGGATGGCCGTCAGGGGCGTGCGCAGCTCGTGCGAGAGCGTGGCGAGGAACTCGTCCTTCAGACGGTTCGACTCTTCGGCGGCCTCACGCGCGCGGCTCTCGAACTGCAAGAGCCGCATGTTTTCGAGCGCGACGGCGGCGAGGTTCGCGCCCATCTTCATCGCCGTCACGTGCTCCTCGCGGTAGGCGTGGTTCTCGTAAGCCTGAACCTCGATGGTTCCGATGATGCGGCCCATCACGGCCATCGGGACGACGAGCGAAGACTGCGGGCGCAAGCCGTTGTCAGGCCCGACGAGCACGCCGAGCTGCCCCGCGCCTTTGCGCTTCACCTCCCAGTAGTCGTTCGTGATGACGACCTGTCGCGTGCGTAGCGCGCGGCTGTTCGGGCCTTCGGCCGAGACGGGCATCGGCGGCAGTTGAGAAACGTCAACCTCTTCGCCGTCGCCCCACGCGTACTTGGCGACGCGCAGGTCGCGCGCCTCGTCGTAGAGCGAGATGAAGATGCCCGCGCAAGGGAGACTGACGACGGCGAAGTCGCGCAGGTCGCGGAAGATGGCGAGGTGGTCGCGGGCCGTGCCGAGCGAGCCGGCGAGGTGCGTCAGGCGTTGGAGCAGCGTCTCATACTCGCGCGTCGAGCGTTTCTCGGCCTCGCGCACGGCGGCCTCGGCGCGGCGTCGCGCGGTGATGTCGGCGGAGACGCCGACCACTCCGATCAGTCTCCCCGACTCGTCGTGAATCGGCGTGTCCGTGATGGAGGCCGGGAAGGAGGTGCCGTCGCGCCGACGCACCTCGAACTCGCCCGACCAAGTCTCGCCCGCCATCAGCCGCGACATGATCTCGGCGGCCTGCTCGCGCGAAGCCTCGGCGGGCGTGACCTCGACGATGTCTCGGCCCAGCACTTCGCGCGCGGCCCAGCCGTAGAGCTTCTCGGCGTGGCGGTTCCAGTAGGTGATCTTGCCCGTGAGGTCGGTCGCGATGACGGCCTGCTCCACCGTGTCGAGCAGGTGAGCTTGAAAGCGCAGAGACTCTTCGGTGCGCCTGCGCCTCGTCAGGTCTTTGATGAAGGCGATGAAGCCTTGCGCGCCCGCGCCGCCCTCGGAGACGGGCACGCACGTGACGTTAATCAAACGGCGCGAGCCGTCCGGGTAGTCAACCTCCTTCTCGAAGGTCGTCCGCTCTCCGGCGAGTGCGCGCCCGACGAGCGGTCGCAGCTCCTCATACTGCTCCGGGCCGAAGACCTCGCGCAGGCTCAGCCCGTAAAGCTCGGCGCGCGGACGACCGAACCAGCGCTCGTGCGCGCGGTTGCTAAAGCGGTAGCGCTCGTCGGCGTCGAAGTAGGCGACGGGCGACGGGATAGCGTCGAGGATGAGGCGCAGCCGCTCCGCGCCGAGCCGCGGCGTGTCGGTGAGCGCCGCGGCGACCGGCTCGCGGCCCGCGTCTTGTTCGTCAATGGGGGACATTGAAGACTCTTTGAAGACTCTTACTGCGGAAGAACTCCAGCGCGCGTGGCGGCGGGGGAAGGCGTCGCGCCGCGCTCTCCTCGCACGCGCGTGCCGTTTGTGCGCGCGCGTACACCCGGCGAAATAGGGCGCACGCATTATTAAACGCCCGCCCCCACTTCGCCAAGTGCCGGGAGGAAAGCAGAGGTCAGAGGTCGGAGGTCAGAGGTTAGTAAAAGCATTGGCCGGCTTTGAACGCTCGACGCTACGGTCGCTCAACTGCTGACCTCTGACCTCTATTTCTTCCGTTCGAGCGCGGCGGCGATGCGGTTTTCGAGCACGAGGTCGGGCGAGTAGTTTTCGAGCTTGAGGAAGTGGGCGGCGGCTCGGTCGAGCGCGGCCTGCGGGACGAGGCCGACGACCTCGCTGGCGATGACTTCGACACCGAGCCGTTCGGCCTCGCGCCGCACGGCCTCGAAGGCCTGGTGGAGGTTCGTCCGCTCGTAGCTCGTCAGGTTCATCGAGACCTGCACGACGCCGCGGCTCTCAAGCTCGAAGCCGAGCGCCTTCAGGTGGAGGAGTCCGCCGTCGCGCTCGCGCACGGCGCGCGCGATGCGGCGCGCGACCGCGATGTCTTTGGTCTTCAGCGTGACGTTGTAGGCGATCAGAAGCGGGCGCACGCCGATGATGAGCGCGCCCGCGGTCGGGTGCAGACGCGTCTCGCCCACGTCGGGCGCGCGTTCGGGGTTCGTGCCGATCTGCTCGCGCAGCAGCTCGAAGCCGCCGCGCCGCACGTCGGCGAGGTTGCGGCGTTCGGGTCTCGTCGCCGCGCTCTCGTAGAAGTAGACGGGTATGCCGAGCTCTCGCCAGACGCGCTCGCCCGCCTCTCGCGCCAGCGCGACGCACTCCTCGATGCTCACGCCGCGCACCGGCACGAAGGGCAGCACGTCGCACGCGCCCATGCGCGGGTGCTGTCCCGCGTGC
>JALZHC010000950.1 GCA_030914105.1 Acidobacteriota bacterium | reverse complement strand
GAGTATGCGCGGGCGCGAGTGCGCGGCCTCGCGCGTAAACATCAGGCGGCCTCCCTCGCGGTCGAACTCCGCGCCCCACTCGATCAGCTCCGCGACGTAGCGCCGCCCGTCTTCGACCAGAACCTCGACCGCGCGCTCGTCGCACAGGCCCGCGCCCGCGCCGATGGTGTCCTCCTCGTGCAGCGCGGCCTCGTCGTCCTCGGAGAGCGCGACGGCCACGCCGCCCTGCGCGTACTCCGTGTTCGACTCCTCGCGCCTGTCCTTCGTCAGCACGGTCACGCGCGCGCCCGCGCCTGCCAGCTCAATACCGGCGCGCAGGCCCGCGATGCCGCTGCCGACGACGATGAAGTCAGTCTCTGGAATCATCCGTTTGTTGTCCCGAAATTCTAACAAGCCGTCGCGCGCCGAACAACGTTGCGCCGCGGCGGCGGGAGAGTTAGAATCCGCCACGCAGCTTCATAAGTCGTTCCCCTCGGATTCATAAGACACACAGCTCGGCGGAGTGCGCGCGGCCAAAGTGTGCGCGCCGCTCTTCCCACTTCGACGGAGGTTCACACCATGCGTTGTAAACGTCTGCTGGCGGCTCTGCTCGCCACCTTCCTGTTCGCGCCCGCGCTCCCGGCGCTCGCGCAGAGAAGAACGAAAGGCAAAGGCGGCAAGGCCCCCGCGAAAGCTTCGTCGGCTTCGACGGCGAAGCCCGGCGGGCACGTGCTGCCGCCGATTAACTACACGGAGTTCTTCCTGCCGAACGGCCTGCGCGTCGTCCTGCACGAGGATCACTCGACGCCGATTGTGGCGACCAACGTCTGGTATCACGTCGGCTCGAAGAACGAGTCGCCGGGCCGCACGGGCTTTGCGCACCTCTTCGAGCACATGATGTTCCAGGGGTCGAGGAACTACGACAACGACTACTTCAAGCCGTTGCAGGAGGCGGGCGCTGTCCTGAACGGCTCGACCAATAACGACCGGACGAACTACTGGGAGGTCTTGCCTTCAAACTTCCTCGAACTCGCAATCTTCATGGAGGCAGACCGCATGGGCGGCCTGCTCGAAGCCATGACGCAGCAGAAGCTCGACAACCAGCGCGACGTGGTGAAGAACGAGAAGCGGCAGCGCATTGACAACCAGCCCTACGGGCAGGTGAGCTACAAGATACCCGACATCATGTACCCGGAAGGGTACCCGTATCACTGGACTGTCATCGGCTCGATGGAGGATTTGACGGCGGCCTCGCTCGATGACGTGAAGGGCTTCTTCCGACACTACTACGTGCCGAACAACGCGAGCCTCGTCATCGCCGGCGACTTCGACCCGAAGATCGCGCGCCAGCTCGTCGAGAAATACTTCGGCCCGATCCCGAAGGGCGAGGCGATCACGCGCCCCGCGCCGCCGCAGCCGCACCTCGACAAGCAGGTGCGCGTCGACCTCGAAGACCGCGTGCAACTGCCGCGCGTCTACCTCGTCTGGCACGGCGTCCCGCAGTTCTCGAAAGACGAGGCCGCGCTCGACACGCTCGCCTCCATCCTCGGCCAGGGCAAGTCTTCACATCTCTACAAGTCGCTCATCTACGACAAGCAGATCGCGCAACAGGCTTCGGCCTTCAACGGCACGCAGGAGCTGGCCGGCCTCTTCCAGATCGTCGTCACGGGCAAGCCCGGCACGACTCCCGCGCAGCTCGAAGAGGCCGTCAACGCCGAAGTCGAGCAGATGAAGGCCGCGCCGCCGACCAGCGCAGAGATGGCGCGCGCCTACAACTCGCGCGAGGCTTCGTTCATCTACGGCCTGCAAACCGTCGGCGGCTTCGGCGGCAAGGACGACCAGCTCAACGCCTACGCCACCTTCCTCGGAAAGCCCGGCTACTTCGAGCAAGACCTCGCGCGCTACCGAACGGTCACAGCCGCCGAGGTGCAGAGAGTCGCGCGCGAGTACCTGACCGACAAGCGCCTCGTCGTCACGGTCGTCCCCGCCGCGCGCGGCGCGTCTAACGCCGCCGGCCCCGCGCCCGGCTCGCCGCGTCAGGCCATCGCGCCGCCTTCGGAGCAGACCGCGGGCCAGCAGCAGGCCGGAGC
>JALZHC010000383.1 GCA_030914105.1 Acidobacteriota bacterium | reverse complement strand
CGCGCAGGCCCGCCGCATCGGGCAACTGCTGGCCGAGCAGGGCTACACGATCTGCACGGGCGGCTACCTCGGCGTGATGGAGGCGGCGAGCCGCGGCGCGCACGAGCGCGGCGGTCGCGTCGTCGGCATCACGATGAATCAATTCAAGTCTGAGCCGAACCGCTACCTCACCGAGAAGGTCGCGAGCGCGCACTTCTACGAACGTCTGCAAAATCTCATCACGCGCTCGGTCGGCTTCATCGCCATCCGCGGCGGTGCGGGCACAGTCACCGAACTCTCGCTCGTCTGGAACAAGCTTCAGACCAGGGTCATCGAGCCGCGCCCGCTCGTGCTGCTGGGCGACTGCTGGCCGCCCGTCATCGAATGCTTCCGCGAGCACCTCGTCGTCGGCGACGCGGACGTTTCTCTGCTCGACTTCGCCGGCACGCCCGAAGAGGCCGTGCGCGTCATCATCGAAAAGACCGAGGGGGTTCGTCTATAATTCCCGAACAGAGTTATGATACTTTCCGGAAAGGGTCATACGCCTCGGCTCTCCCCGACCCTTCAACCCCGGCATGAGCGGACTACTGATAGAGCAGCAGACGGCGTTGGCGACGGGCAGGCCCGGCGAAGGTCGCCGCGTCCGAATCATCGGCGCGCCGTGCAGCTTCGGCGCGAGCATCGCGGGCGTTGACCTCGGCCCTGCGGCGATGCGCGTGGCCGGCCTGCGCCGACGCGTCGAGAGCCTCAGCTACGTGGTCAGCGACCAGGGCGACTTGCACGTCGAATCTCCTTTAGTCCCGCCCGTGCCGGGCGAACGCCTGCGCTTCCTGAAAGAGATCAGCGCCGCGTGCGAGCGCCTTGCGCGCGACGTGAAGGCGACTCTTGAGGGAGGGGAACTGCCCGTCGTTCTCGGCGGCGACCACTCCATCGCCATCGGCTCGGTCGCGGGAGTCGCCTCTTTCTACCGTGCCCGCGGCGAGTCGGTTGGCCTCGTCTATTTCGACGCGCACGCAGACATGAACACGCCGGAGACTACACCTTCGGGCAACATCCACGGCATGCCTCTGGCCGTCCTTCTCGGCTACGGCGCGCCGGAGCTGACCGGCATCGAAGGCTTCTCGCCCAAGCTCGACCCGCGCCTCTGCGCGCACGTCGGCGCGCGCGACGTTGACCCCGGCGAGCGCGAGCTGATAAGACGGCTCGGCATACGCTTCTTCACCATGCGCGAGATAGACGAGCGCGGGATGAGCGCCTGCATGGACGAGGCCATCTCGATTGCTTCGAGGGCGGCGGCGGGCTACCACGTCACGCTCGACATTGACGCCCTCGACCCCGGCGACGCGCCCGGCTCCGGCACGGTCGTCCGCGGTGGCCTGACCTACCGCGAAGCCCACCTCGCGATGGAAAAAATCGCCGAGGCCGGCGGCGCGCTCTCGCTCGAAGTCGTCGAGATTAACACCGCGCTCGACATCAACAACCGGACGGCGGAACTCGGCGTCGAGCTGATCCTTTCCGCCCTGGGGAAGACGATTCTGTAGCGCGTTCCGAGTTGGCGTAACTTCTGAGGCCCGGAGTCCGAAGCCGCTGAAGCGCAGGGCTTTGGGCTTAGTTGATTTGAGCGAACAAACGATCCCATGACAACAGGCAGGATTCGTCTCGGCATAATTTTCGGCGGGCGTTCGGGCGAGCACGAAGTCTCCGTGCGCTCGGCCCGCTCCGTGATTGAGGCAGCCGACCGCGAGAAGTACGAGGTCGTTCCCATCGCCATCACGAGGGAGGGGCGCTGGCTCTCGCCCGCGGAGTCGGCAGGGATGCTGCCGGAGGCGACGCGCGGCCTCCTGCCCGAAGCCGTGAGCGTCGCCGGCGAGGCGCTCACAATCGTCGGAGACCCTTCGCGCAGAGGCTTGCACAGGCTCGAAAGCGACGGCGTCGGCGCGTCAGCGCAGCGCCTCGACGTGGTCTTCCCCGTGATGCACGGAACCTACGGCGAGGACGGAACTATCCAGGGGCTTCTCGAAATGGCCGGGCTGCCTTACGTGGGTTGCGGCGTCCTCGCGTCGAGCTGCGGGATGGACAAGGTGACGATGAAAACCCTGTTCCGACAAGCGGGGCTTCCAATCTGTAAGCACGCCTGGTTCCTTCGCTCCGAGTGGGAGCGCGAGCCTTCGGCGGTTCTCGAACGTTTGGAGAGGGAGGTCGGCTTTCCCTGTTTCATCAAGCCCGCCAACCTCGGCTCGTCCGTCGGCATCTCGCGCGCGACGGATGCCGAATCACTCGCCGCCGCCATAGACCTCGCCGCGCGCTACGACAGGAAGGTGATTGCCGAAGAGGGCCTGGACGTGCGCGAGATCGAGTGCGCCGTCCTGGGAAATGACGAGCCGGAGGCGAGCCTGCCCGGCGAGTACGTCGTGCACGACGAGCGCGCGAAGTTTTTGGACTACACGGAGAAGTATTCGAGCACGGGGCACGTCGAGTTCGTCGTCCCGGCCCCGATACCGAAGCGGCTGGCGAAGCGCATACAGGCACTGGCCGTCCGCGCCTTCAAGGCCGTGGACGGCGCGGGCTTCGCGCGCGTCGATTTCTTTCTGAGGCGCGACACGAACCGTCTCCTCGTCAACGAGCTGAACACGATACCCGGCCTGACCGACGTGTCCGGCTTCCCGAAGATGTGGGACGCTTCGGGCCTACCATTCCCGAAGGTGATTGACCGCCTCGTTGAACTCGCCTTCGAGCGTCACAAAGAGAAATCGCGGAACCTGACCAGCCTTTGAAGCTCTCGGAAGCGAAGGTCGAGGGCGGCGTTGGGGTTGAGGGAAGCGTCGCAGGCTTCGGCCGAGGCTTCGAGTATTACTTCAGCCCGCGGCAGCTAACTCTTGGGCGCGCGGTAGCCGTTGCGCGTCCGCGCGTTGAGATCATCGCGTGAAAGCTTAAGCTCAATCGAGCGCCAGCGACCGTCGTGCGCCTGATTGCTCGGTCGGTAGCCGAGCGTGTACTGGTTGCTCAGCTCGTCGAGAATCTCCGCGAAGGCGTCGTCCAGAGCCTGACCGCCCGGCGTGGAGACGTAGCGCCCGCCGCTCTTACCCGCAAAATACCTCAGAGCGCCCGCGCCCTGCGCGTGTGCGGCTGCCGCGGTTAAAGGGTCAGACATGTCCACGGTGTAGATGGTCGCGTTCGCGGCGAGCGCGGCGTTGAGCGCCTTCTCGGCGGTCGCGCCGCTCTTTGTGTCCATGCCGTCGGTCAGGAGGATGATGGCGCGACGCTTCTCTGGCCGCCGGGAGAGGTCTTTCGCCGCCCGGAGGACTGCGTCGTTGAGCGTGGTCATCCCCTTCGACTTCAGGCTGTAGGCCAATGGCGGCAGGTCTCGGCCCGGCGAGAAGTCCTGTAGCTGCTCGACCACGGAGTCGAAGTGGTAGACCGAAGCCACGTCTTCTTCACGTAATCCTTCAAGGAAGCGTATGGCCGCGGCGCGCGCGAGCGTGATGCGGGTCTCCATGCTGCCGGAGGTATCGAGGAGGATGGCGGCGGCGAAGGGGGTCTCTTCGACCGAGAAGAAACCGACCTGCTGCTCGCGTCCGTCTTCGAAGATTTTAAAGTCCGGGCGCGTGAGCTTGTGCACGTAGCGCCCGCGCCTGTCCGTGACGGTGACGTTCAGAATCACCAGGTCGGATTCGACGCGGACAACGTCGTCGTCCGCATCCTTCTGCCGCGCCTGGGCCGAGGCTTGGCGCGGAAGAGGAAGGCTGAGCGCGAGTGCGAGGAAGAGGCAGAAGGCAGAGAAGTCTCTGAGGGGCGCGGCGAAGAGTCGGACTTGTCCGGGCGCGGCTTTCATGGGTGCGGGAGGTTCTTGATGCGGCGTATCAGCCCGATCAGCTCGTTGGAGTTTTTGATGACGGCGGCGGATATTACGAGGCGCGAGGTTTTCTGGACGTTCTTGTTAAGGGCGTCAGAGACTTCGGCGAGTTGCTTGACCGCGGCTGCGATCTGGTTGGGTGGGTCTTGCGGTTCCTCCGCATCGTCGGAAGCGCCCGCGCTACTGCGAATCTTTCGGGCGAGCTTTTCCATACGGTCAAGTTTCTTGAGGTCGTCGCGGCTGAGGGACTGGCTTTTATTGTAGGAGTCGAGAATCTGTTCACCCATCTGCGCCATCTCGCCGGCGCGTTCGACTATCTCTTTATGCGAATCCTCCTCATGCTTGATCTGCGCGCGAAGCAGAATCTCCTCCGCAGGCTCGCCCATGTCGGAGCCGGGCCTCTGCGGAGGCTCGCCGACCCTTCTGTCCTGAGCGTCCTGCGCCGAGGCTGTGGCGCAGAGAAGCAGCAGCGACGCAGTGAAGGCGAGCAATAAAACTCTGAACGTGGACATGGCCTTAGTTAGCTAACCGGGCGGCGTTTTAAAAACTCTAAGCACATACGACAGGTCGGACGGCTTTATGACGCCGACATTGAAAAGTCGGGTTGTCTTCGCGTGGGCGGTTTAGGCCGCCCGACCGAACAATTCACTTAAACTTTGTCGACGCGCCGACTCTTCAAGTTTAACGCGAGAGTGGCCGCGCTTCAGGGAACCCTGATCGGATTGTCGGGCGTGTTGATGAACTCGTCTCCGTTCGGACGAGGCTTCTGCCGCGGCGCGTTGGCCGAGGTCTTCGTCATGGGAATCTCCGGGGGGCGTTTCGCGCCCGGCAGAGAGTTGAACGCGACCTCTCTCGATTCCGAGCCGCTCCGAAGGGAGATGACTCGCCAGTTGCCCCACTCCTCAGAAAGAACTTTAAGGGCGTACTTGCCGTGCTCGCCCGGCCCAAGGTCTGCCGGCTCGACGGGCACGTCCCGCCTCTCCACTTCACCGCTCTCGCGCC
>JALZHC010000949.1 GCA_030914105.1 Acidobacteriota bacterium | reverse complement strand
CTTCGTGCCCGGCGCGCGAAACTCCTGCGCGCCGCCGCGCACGAGCCGCGTCACTTCGTGCCCGTCCGACAGAAGCGAGCGAACCAGCGCGCGACCGACCAGCCCGGTCGAGCCTGTAACGATGACCTTCATCTCTTGCCTCCTTCCCTCTCGTTGAGGGCTTCGAGCGCGACCTCGCGGTCGTCGAAGTGTTGCTTCTCGGTTCCGATGATCTGGTAGTCCTCGTGCCCCTTGCCCGCGATGACGACGATGTCGCCGGCGCGCGCCTCCTCGATTGCCCGACGGATGGCGGCGCGTCGGTCAACCATCTTCAGGTAGTCGCGGCCCGCAGCGCGCAGGCCCGGCTCGATGTCGCGCAGGATGGCTTCGGGGTCTTCCGTGCGCGGGTTGTCGGAGGTGACGATGACGAAGTCGCTCAGAGAGCCTGCGGCTTCGCCCATCGGCGCGCGCTTCGTGCGGTCGCGGTCGCCGCCGCAGCCGAAGACCGTGATGACGCGCCCGCGCGTCACCTCGCGCGCCGTGCGCAGGACGTTTCGGAGCGCGTCGTCCGTATGCGCGTAGTCTACGACCACGGCGAACTCGCCCGCGTGCGGCACGCGCTCGAAGCGGCCCGGCGCGCCGGCGCAATCCCTGACCGCGCGCTCAGTTGCTTCAAAATCGTAGCCGAGGGCGAGGGCGCACGAGGCCGCCGTGAGAATGTTGTAGACGTATGGCTTGCCGACGAGGGTTGACTTCAAAACGCGACGCTCGCCCGGCGTTTCGAGCCAGAAGCTGCTGCCGCCCAGCCACTGATCTATTCCCGACGCCCTGACTTCTATCCCGTTTGAAAGCCCGAACCGGAAGAGGGTTATTCCCTTCCCTTCCAACATCGCGGCGAGCTTAGCCCCCCACGGATCGTCAACATTAATTACGGCGACGCGCGGCGGCTCTCCCAGACTCCCGTCGAAGAGCTTGAGCTTCGCGTTGAAGTAATTCTCCATCGTGCCGTGGTAGTCGAGGTGGTCGCGCGTCAGGTTCGTGAAGGCCGCGACCTCGAAACGGAGCGCGTCGCAGCGGTGCAAATCTAAAGCCTGCGAAGACGCCTCCATCACGGCCACGCGGCAGCCTGCCTCGACGGCTCGGCGCAGCAGACGCTCGACGTCGCTCGCCTCCGGCGTCGTGTGCAGCGCCGCCGTCCGTTCGCCCGCGAAGCGATACTCGACCGTACTGATGAGCGCGGGCCTCTCGCCCGCGGCCTCGGCGATGGCGGCGAGGAGGTAGGCCGTCGTCGTCTTGCCGTTCGTGCCGGTGATGCCGACGAGGCGCAGCTCGCGCGAAGGATGGCGGTGGACTTCCGCGGCTGCGACGGCGAGCGCGCGGCGTGCGTCGGCCACTCGAATCCAGACGCCGCCGAACTCTTCCGGGCGCTCGCGCTCCGAGACGACGCCGACCGCGCCCTTCGCCGCAACGTCTGCGACGAAGCGATGCGCGTCCGTCTTCTCGCCGCGGATGGCGACGAAGAGCCAGCCACGCCGCGCCTGCCGCGAGTCGTGCGTCACGTCAAAGACCGGCGCACGCGCATCGCCGCCGCTCAGCTCGCCGCCGACCGCCCGCGCCACCTCTCCGAGCGTGACCGCGCCCTCTTTAGTCAAGAAACCTTTCTCCGTTATTCAATCTTGAGCTTAGAGAGACAACTATTCAACGCAGAGGCGCAGAGTTCGCGGAGGATGCGCAGAGGCTTGTGCTTTGAACTCAACCTTAAGAGTTGAGATTAGTCTTCCTCAGCGCCCCCTCTGCGAACTCTGCGCCTCTGCGTTGAGTCTTTCATGCTCCAAGCTCAAGATTGAATAGACCTGACCCTGCCGACCCAATAATTTATCTCACGAAAAACGCTCCGGGTGATTATAATCCGCGCTGCGTTGACAGCAACTTTTCAGGAGCCACCCCGGATGAACGCATACAGACACCGGACGAGGCGCGCACACTTCCCGCGCCCGAACAACACGCGCCTTCTCTTCGCCGTCTGCCTTCTGGCCTTCGCTGCGCTGCTCGCCTTCCCCAACGGCCACGCCGGGCCTTCGGCGGACGCGGC
>JALZHC010000382.1 GCA_030914105.1 Acidobacteriota bacterium | reverse complement strand
TAGAAGAGCATGAGGCCGACGAAGGCGGCCATATCCGAGATGCGGTCTAAGGTGGAATCGAGGAAGCCGCCGAAGCGTGTGACCTGGCCGGTGAGTCGCGCGACCTGGCCGTCGAGCATGTCGAAGAGGTTGGCGACGATGAGGACGACGCCGGCCCAGAAGAAGTCGCCGAGTCCGAACATCAGGCCGCACAGGACGTTGATGGAGACGCCCGTCACGGTCAGGACGTTCGGGTTGATTCGCCTTCGCGCCAGGCCCCGCACCATCGCACTGATGATCCGGCCCGCGCCGCGTCCGATGCCCGCCCCGAACAACTCTTAGAAAGCCTTTCCCCGCGCGTTCACAAATCGCGGACGCGCCCTTCCTCTGGCGCCAAAAGTTTCGACGAGTCATCATAGGAACGCGCCGGAAGGCTTGTCAAGGAAGTCAAAAAATCTCCGCGCCGCTGCGCGCCGCAGGCCCCGCGACCGAGTCGCCGAGAGGGACGCGCCCGCGGCGGCTTGCCCTTTCCCCTGCGGTGGTATACATTCTCGCCGCCCTACGGATCGCCCTGGCGCGAGACCTCGTTCGCCGCGCCCCGACTCTCAACCCACTACATGAAAGGAAATTCCCCCGTGAAACGACTAATCAGCCTCTTCCTCCTGGTATCCATTCTTTCGGTAACAACGCTGGCAGGACAGGACGCCCCGAAAGTAACCCTCCCCGACGGCACGGAGTTTACCGTCGTCACCACAGAAGAAATCTCCAGCAAGACGGCCACGGAAGGCGACCCCCTGACCTTCAAGGTGTCCGAAGACGTGAAGGTCGGCGACAAGGTTGTGATCGCCAAAGGCGCGCTGGTCAAAGGCACCATCACCCAGGCGAAGAAGGCCGGGATGATGGGCAAGGGCGGCAGCCTCGGCATCCGCGTTGACTCGACGACGACGGTTGACGGCCAGACGCTCAAGCTCCGCTCCTCGAAGGGTAAGGAGGGCGACGACAAGACGGGCACGACCGTGGCCCTGGTGGTGCTCTTCGGGCCTCTCGGATTTTTGAAGCACGGCAAGAACGCGAAGATCAAAGAGGGCACGCCGATCAAGGTCTACGTCGACGAAAACAAGGAGGTGGCCGCGAAGTAAGGGCGGCTGCAACTATCTTTAAGGGCGGGCTGCGGCCCGCCTTTTTCATTTCAGAGAGGCTCCGGCGTCCGTGCGCGTTTCGAAGCGTCGGCAGTCCGGACGCCGCAGGTGCGGTCTTCATTCGGCGCGGATGAGGCGGCGAAAGATGAGGCCGGCGGTCGAGCCGAGCGTCAGGCCGTAGGCCGCGCAGAGGTATGGGTTGCTGACGATGCTGACGAAATCGCCCGAAGGCTTCGGCGGCGCGACGAGCGGCAGGGCGACGCTGAAGACCAGCTCCGAGAGGGCGAGGCCGGCGAGCGCGCCCGCGGACGGGCCGAGCGGGCGGCCACGCAGGCGCGAGCCGAGGCCGAGAAGAAAGCCTGCCGTTATGCCGATGAGCAGCGTCGTCGGAAGGACGACGATGAGCAGCATCAGCGGCAGGACGGTGACGGCTGCGAGGAGCACGGCTAGGAGGGCCTCCTGGCTGCGGTCTGGCATGACGAGGGCGATGACGAAGACGCCGGCGAGGTATGAGAGGATGACGACGAACACGGAGCTGACGGCCCCGGCCACGATGCCCATGAACAGGTAGCGCGGCGGCCTGCGCGTCATTCGGTCTGCTCTTTTGCCTCGTCGTGCATCGTCGTCAGCTTCTTGATCTCGAAATTGCGCGTGCCGGCGGGCGTGGTGACTTTGATTTCGTCCCCCTCCTCGCGGCCCATCAGGCTTCTGCCGACGGGCGAGGTCGTCGAGATGAGTCCGGCAGCGGGGTCGCTCTCTTCGGGGGTGACGAGACGGTAAGAGACTTCCTCGTCGCGCTCCGAGTCGTAGAGGACGAGCGTGGAGCCGTAGGCGGCGCGGTCGCGCGGGATTTTCGAGAGGTCAATCGAGGAGATTTCGCTGAGTCGCTGGCGCAACTGCTGGATGCGCGCCTGAACGTACTGCTGGCGCGCGAGCGCGGCGTGGTATTCGGCGTTCTCTCTCAGGTCGCCGAACTCCTTGGCGCGCTTGATCTCGCGCGGCAGGTGCACGTGCAGCTCCTCGTCCAAATCGTTCAGCTCCTGCTGAAGCTTCTGCTTGACGCCCTCGGTCACTTTTCTTCCCTCCGACGAACAGTCTCCTCTATCCCGCGACGACCCCAGGATTATAGCTAAGCCGGTCGGATATGCGTACTGGCGGGATAGATTCATTGATTCATCGGTTCAATGACTCAATGGATCAATGAACCGATGAATCAATGAATCAATGAATCAATGAATCAATGAATCAATCCTTCAATCCTCCTCACTGGTCGCAGCCCTCGCCGTGGTGGAAACGCTCTTCGTCGGGCGCGCCGAAGGAGACGCCCACGTCGCGCGCCGTCCGGACGAGCTGACTGTCGGGCGGGACGGTCTTGAGGTTGGCGATGGCCTCTGCGAGCGGCACCGTGCGGATGTTGGCCGCGTGCAGGGAGACCATCACGCCGCGCTTGCCGCGCGCGAGCGCGCGCACAGCCGCCGAGCCGAAGTTGGTGGCGAGCATGCGGTCAAAGGCGTTGGGGCTGCCGCCGCGTTGCAGGTGGCCGAGCACGACGCAGCGCGCCTCCTTGCCGGTGAGTTGTCCCAGCTCGCGCGCGACGTGGTGGCCGAGGCCGCCGAGACGTGCCGCGCCCTGTGCGTCGCCTTCGGCCTCGTAGTGCTCTCGGCCCGCGATCTCGCACGCGCCCTCGGCGACGACGATGATGCTGAACTGCGCGTCGCACGAGTCGCGCTCGCGCACCTTGCGCGCGACCTCCTCCATCGAGAAGGGGATTTCGGGGATGAGGATGACGTCCGCGCCGCCGGAGACTCCGGAGTGCAGCGCGATCCAGCCGGCGTGGCGGCCCATCACTTCGAGAATCATCACGCGGTCGTGTGACTCGGCGGTCGTGTGCAGGCGGTCGAGCGCCTCGGTCGCGATGTCGAGCGCGGTCATGAAGCCGAAGGTCAGCTCGGTGGCGGCGAGGTCGTTGTCAATCGTCTTGGGGACGCCGGCCACGGGCAGGCCGCGCCGTTCAAACTCGGCGGCGATGGTGAGCGTGCCCTCGCCGCCGATGACGACGAGCGCGTCAATGCCGAGTCGCGCGAGGTTCGCGAGCGCCTCGCCGTACATCTCCTCGGACTTCTCGGCGCGCCCCTCCTCCTGCCGGACGACGAACTGCCCGCGGTTGCGCGTGCCGAGGATGGTGCCGCCGCGCGGCAGCAAGCCCCGCACGTCCGCGGGGCGGAGTTCACGCACGCGCGTCCGACCCAGCAACCCCTCGAAGCTGTTCTCGATGCCGACGACCCGCAGCCCGTACTCGTTCACCGCGGTTTTCACCGCCGCGCGGATCACCGCGTTCAAGCCCGGCGCGTCGCCGCCGCCCGTGACGATTCCGATGGTCTTCATAAGAAGGTGATAAGTGATGAGTGATAAGTGATAAGAAGAACCGCGACCGCTGTTTCTTATCACTTATCACTTATCACTTATCACTTGTTTCTCACTCTCGGCGGCTCGTACTGCTCGCCGTATTCCGGGTATTCGCGCGTGACGAACGAGCCGGGGCGCGTGTCCTGTGTGAGCAGTTGCAGCGCGTCGCGCAGCACGCGGCGCTGGAGTTCGCGCATGCCGGGTCGTCCGAGGCTGTTGCCGACCTTGAAACCTTTCGGGTAGAGCGCGCGCGGCGGGCGCATCTGCGCGGAGACTTCGGGGCTGACCGTGATGAGCACCGTCGGGATGCCGCGCATCTCTATCTCACGTTGTACCGCGACGACCGTGCGGTGGCACACGTTCGGTCAGCCGCCCGTCAAAACCACCATGTCGGCGCGCGAGCCTTTATCAATCTCGTTGGCGATTTCGGGGGCCGTGCCCTCGTACATCGCCTTGAGCTGCATCGTGTAGCCCATGTAGCCGATATGTTTTCTGGCGAGGTCGCGGATGAAGCCTTCCTGTTGCAGGTCGCGCAGCACGTCGAGGGGAAAGACGACGTTGATGTCTTGGTCTGCGTCCGTGTGGTCGTAGTGGTGGTGCGTGACCATGAGCTGCGAGGAGAGGGCGTCCGCGGGGATGACGCGGAATGTGAGGTCGCCGAGTTCGTCGGCGATGTTGAAAGGCTCCTGGCTTCGGAGGTGCACGCCGCCGGCTGTGACGAGCGCGACGGTGGCCTTGTGCAGCTCGCCGTCGAACGGCGTGAACGGCACGCACTTTCTCGAAAGCGTCGTCATAACTCTCCGGCTGCGGGCGTTGAATTTTAGGGCGGCAAGCTACAGCAATTTTGTTTCTAAAGCGTCACGGGCCGCGACCCCGAAAGTGAACTCGCCGCCTTCGGAGGTCGCGGCCCGACGGTTTGACGAACTGTAGACCCGCGCGCCCGCGCTAGAGCTTGCGGAGCACCTCGAAGAGGTCTTCGTTGTCGGGCTGGTCGCCGATAGCGTGGATGTCTTTGTAGGCGAGATTGCCTTCCTTATCCACGATGAAGAGGGCGCGTTCGGAGAACCCTTCCGGTCGGTACGCGCCGTAGAGGCGTGCGACCTCGCCCTTCGGCTCGAAGTCGCTCAGGAGATCGTAACTGAGTCCGCCGAGCGACTTCGCCCATGCGGTGTTGCAAGGAACCGAATCGACTGATATGCCCAGCACGTGGGCATCGTAGCCTCGGAAGCGATCCATGTCCGCTTCGTAGGCCGGCATCTGCACGGTTCAAACGGGGGTCCAGGCCAGCGGGTAGAACGCCAGCACTACGT